>NZ_JBHUYG010000005.1:0-82924 GCF_042668795.1 Pedococcus sp. NPDC057267
CGTCGGCGTTGGTTCGCGGGGAAGGTCAGATGCGCCGGGTCAGGGCGTCCCGGATCTCGCGGAGCAGCACGACCTCCTCGTCCGGTGCCGCGTCCTCCTCCTTGTGCGCGTAGCGCGCCTTGAATGCCTCGTACGGCTTGACGACGAAGAAGTAGACGACCGCGGCCATGATGAGGAAGGCCACCAGGGCGGTGAGGAACGGTCCCACGGGGACGCCGCCCGGGCGGTAGGTGTCGAAGTTCGGCTGGGTGAAGATCTTGCCGATCAGCGCGATCAGAAGGTCCGTGAAGCTCTTGACGACCGCGGCGAACGCCGTGGCGATGATGAAGGCAACCGCAAGCTCGATGAGGTTGCCCCGCATGATGAAGTCCTTGAAACCCTTCATGGGCCCCGACCTTTCGCTCTGGAGAGAAAGCCTGACCTCTGCACCGTAGCGACAGAGGCGGCTGATCTCGCGGTGGAACACCGGCGGGTATCTGGGCAACCAGCCACCGGTCGGCCGTCAGCGCCCCCTCAGCACCACCTGGAGCGCGGCCCGGCCGGACGCATCGAGGGGCGCGGCGGTGATCGCGCGGGCGGTGTCCTCGTCGGCGGCGACGACCAGGCCGGGGCCCTCGAGCGCGTACCCGCCGGAGGAGCCCTGACCCTGGATCACCGACCCGAAGTCGGTGCGCAGCGGCCGTTCCACCCGCAGCACGAGCACGTCCCGGGCCACCACCCGATCGACCCCGAGCAGGTCGATCCTGTCGCCCGACGTCACCATCGACACGGCACCGTCGTCGGCCACGGTGACGTGCACCGCGACCTCGCCTGCCGGTCGTCCCGCCAGCAGGGAGTGTGCGTTGAACCGGGACAGCGTCACGGACTCCCCGAGCCCGACCGGTGAGGCGAGCGGGCGCCCGACCACCTCGGCCAGGTCCTGGGCAGCGCCCGGCGGGACGAGTCGCTGCGGCCACGCGACGAGCCGCACAGAGGCAGCGGTCACGATCTCGCCGACCGCGAGTGGACGGGAGGCGACGACGACCGGGACGACGGGCTCGCCCGGCTGGCGGGCGACCGAGACGACGCCGACCACCGCGGCCGCGGCGCAGGCGGCCGCCATGCCCCGACGCAGCACCCTGCGACGCCACTCGCGCCGGCGACCGGGGCCGCGCACCCACGCGGTCACGGCGGCCAGCGGCGACGTCGGCACGGCTGCGGCCTCAGCCCGGCAGGGCGAACGGCAGCTCGATGCCGTCGAGCGCGCGACGGCACGGACAGGTCGCCTCGGCGTCGGGCTCCGGCGCCGGGAGAGCGGCCAGTGCCGAGCGCAGGACGGTCTTGAGGCCCTCGACGTTCTTCGCGAAGACGGCGAGCACCTCCTCGTGGGTCACCGCGTCGCCGCCGTCGACACCGGCGTCGAGGTCGGTGACGAGCGCGACCGTCGTGAAGCACATCGCCAGCTCGCGGGCGATCGCCGCCTCGGGCATGGCGGTCATGCCCACGATCGACCAGCCCGCGGCCTGGTGCCAGGCGGACTCGGCCTTGGACGAGAACCGCGGCCCGTTCACCACGACGAGGGTGCCGTCCTCGACGACCGGCAGCCCGGCGGCGCCCGCCGACTCGATGGCGACCGCCCGCCCCCGCGGGCAGTAGGGGTCGGCGAAGGAGACGTGCACGACCGGTCCCTCCTCGGCATACACCGTGTGCTCCCGGCCCCACGTGCGGTCCACGACCTGGTCGGGGACCACGACGGTGCCGGGGCCGTTCTCCGCCTTGAGCGAGCCGACCGCGCACGGCGCCAGCACCTGGCGCACGCCCACCGAGCGCAGCGCCCAGAGGTTGGCGCGGTAGTTGACCCGGTGCGGCGGGAAGCGGTGGCCCTGGCCGTGCCGGGCCAGGAACGCGACCCGCCGGCCGTCGACCTCACCGATGACGACGTCGTCGCTCGGGTCGCCGAACGGCGTCGACACGCGGACGCGCTCGGCACCCTCGAAGAACTCGTAGAAGCCGGAGCCGCCGATGAGCCCGAGGTCTGCCGGGCCGCCGTCGGGCAGGGGGGAGGAAGTCATGGCGGCAGCCTACGCACGGGCCGGGAGCGCCCGGCGTCCGCGCGACAGGGGCTGTGGAGGGGATCGGACGACGCCCGCCCCTGTGGACGGGGACGGGCGGGAGTCGCGTCAGGCGGCGGAGCCGTCCGCGGCCGCGGTCTTGGTCGCCGTGCTGGTCGAGGACGACGAGTCCGACTTCGAGCCGCCGGAGTCCGACGAGGTCGAGGCGGGCACGGACGAGGACGACCCGCTGCGCGAGTCGGTGCGGTAGAAGCCGCCACCCTTGAAGACGACCCCGACGGCGTTGAAGACCTTGCGGAGCTTCCCGCCGCACTCCGGGCAGACGGTCAGCGAGTCGTCGCTGAAGGACTGCACGATGTCGAAGCGGTGGTCGCACTCGGTGCAGGCGTAGGCGTACGTCGGCACTGTTCCTCCTGGACGGTCACAGGCCGCGCGCCCCCGCGCGGTCTGGCACTCGATCGGTTCGAGTGCCAACTATAAGGCCCCGAGCGCGCTACTTCTTCCCGTCGCGGGTCCGGACGCCCGATCCGCCGCTGCGCCAGCGGCCGCCGCTGACCCGCCAGCGGCTGCCCGCCGCGGGCGCACCCGTCTCCTCGCGTGCGACCGGCAGCCCGAAGCGCAGCCGCCCGCGCCGGGCGCCGCCACCCCTGGCACCCCCACCCCGGGCACCCTCGGCGCCACCCGCGTCGGGAGCGACCCGGTCGGTCCAGCCGGCCAGGCGCCCGTACCTGCTCACCGCCCGGACCCGCTTCTCCGCGCGGGTCCGGCTCGCGGCCGTCGCCACGATGAGCAGCTGGTCCCCGCGGCGGATCACCGTGTTCGAGGCGGGGACGAAGCCCTCCCCACCGCGGACGACGAGCGTGACGTTGGCCCCCTCGGGCAGGCGCAGCTCGAAGACGTCGACCCCGTGCAGCTTCGACGCTGGGCCCACGGTCACCTGGATCACCTCGGCGCCGAGCTCCTCCAGCGGGGTCGCCTCCACCGCGAGGTCCAGCGTGCTGAGGTCCTCGACGATCCCGAGGCGCTGGGCCACCCAGGGCAGGGTCGGCCCCTGGACCAGCGTGAAGATGACCACGAGCACGAACACCAGCTCGAAGATCCAGTCGACGCCCCGCGCCCCCATCGTGGCCGGGACCGTGGCGAGCACGACCGGCACCGCCCCGCGCAGCCCGGCCCACGACAGGAACACCTGGTCGCGCCAGCCCACCCTGAACGGCGCGACCGACACGAGCACCGACAGCGGCCGGGCGACGAGCAGCAGCACGAGGCCGATGACGACGGCCGGCAGCACCTGGGGCCCCATGTGCCCCGGCGCGGCCAGCAGGCCGAGCAGCACGAAGAGCCCGATCTGGGCCAGCCAGCCCAGCGCCGTCGACAGCCCCTGCACGGCCGGGCGGTGGGGGAGCTGCAGGTTGCCCAGCAGCAGGGCCGCCAGGTAGCAGGCGATGAAGCCGCTCGTGTGCACGCTGGCCGCCGCGGCATACGCGAGCACCGTGACGGCCACCACCCCGAGGCTGAACAGGCCCGAGGAGCCGGACGCGGCGCGGCGCATGAACTGCGCGCCCAGCCACCCCACAGCCAGCCCGATCGCGGCACCGACGGCGAGCTCGAAGGCGGCCAGCCCGAGCAGGTGCCACCACGGGTCCGCGGCACCGGGGTCGGCGCTGCGCGCCGCCAGGGCCGTCACGAGGATGACGACGGGTGCGTCGTTGAAGCCGGACTCCGCCTCGAGCATCCCGGTGATCCGCCGCGGCAGCGGCACCCGCCGCAGGACCGAGAACACGGCGGCGGCGTCGGTGGAGGACAGGATCGCGCCGACGAGCAGGGCGGTGTCCCAGTCGAGGTGCAGGACGTAGCGGGCGGAAAGCGCGACCACGAACACCGAGACGAGGACGCCGACCGTCGACAGGACCGCCGCGGGCGCCACCGCCCGGCGGATGCCCTCCCACCGGGTGCTCAGGCCGCCCTCACTGAGGATCAGGATGAGCGCCGAGTAGCCGAGGACCTGCGTCAGCTCGCCGGAGTCGAACCGGATGCCGAAGCCGGCCTCGCCGATGACCAGCCCTATCCCGAGGTAGAGCAGCAGCGACGGCAGGCCCGACTTGGTCGACAGCCGGACCGCCGCGACCGACACGAGGAGCACGATCGACCCCACCAGGAGGGCGGGGGTGAGCTCGTGCAGCGTGAAGGCCGCTCCGGCGCTGGGCAATCCGAACGGCACGGCCTGTCCCCTCCCTTCCCCTCGTGGCGGTGCGGATAGTCTCGCAGGGTGTCGAGCCTGAAACTCCTCCGCCGTGTGGCCGTCGCGCTGGCGGCCCTGCTGGTCGTCGTGATCGGCATCGTGGCGGTCCTCGCCGTGACCTGGGTCCGGCGCCCCTTCCCGGTCACGGACGGACAGGTCCAGGTGCCCGGCCTGTCCGGCAAGGTGACCGTGGTCCGGGGGGAGCACGGCATCCCGCAGATCTACGCGGACACCTCCGAGGACCTGTTCAAGGCCGAGGGGTTCGTCCACGCACAGGACCGCTTCTTCGAGATGGACCTGCGCCGGCACATCACCGCGGGCCGCCTCGCCGAGCTCGTCGGTGAGGGCGGCGTCGAGACCGACCGCGTCATCCGCACGCTGGGCTGGCGCCGGACCGCCGAGGCGGAGCTGCCGACGCTGAAGCCGGAGACCCGCCGCTACCTGCAGGCCTACGCCGACGGCGTCAACGCCTACATCCACCAGGCCGGCTCGCCGTCGAAGATGTCGCTCGAGTACGTCGTCCTCGGCCAGAAGGTCCCCGACTACCGCGTCGAGGACTGGACCCCGGCCGACTCCCTGGCCTGGCTCAAGGCGATGGCTTGGGACCTGCGCGGCGACTACTCGGACGAGCTCATGCGGGCGCGGCTCGCCAGCACCATGCCGATGAGCCAGATCGACGAGCTGTGGCCGCCGTACCAGTACGGCACCAACAAGCCGATCCTCTCCGCGCAGGACTGGTCGCCGGGCACGGCGGCCCCCTCCACCTCCAGCGCCGGGTCCGCCGTCCCGACCCTGGGTGCCAGGGCCGCCACCGCGCCGGCCAGGGCCGGCGTCGCGCCGGCCGGGTCGCAGCTCCCCGACCCCGGGGACAAGCAGGTGCAGCAGGCGTATGCCGAGGTGTCCCGCGCGCTCGCCGCGGTGCCGAAGACGCTCGGCCGGGGTGACGGCATCGGCTCCAACTCGTGGGTCGTCTCGGGCAGCCGCACCACGACGGGCAAGCCGCTGCTGGCGAACGACCCGCACCTCGGGGTCAGCGTGCCGGGCATCTGGTACCAGGTCGGCCTGCACTGCCGGTCGGTCGGCCCGAGCTGCCCGTTCGACGTGGCCGGCTACTCCTTCTCCGGCCTGCCCGGCATCGTCATCGGCCACAACCAGTCCATCGCGTGGGGCTTCACCAACCTCGGGCCCGACGTCACCGACTTCTTCCTCGAGCAGGTCAAGGGCCGCACCTACCTGCGCGACGGCAAGCAGGTGCCGCTCACGATGCGCACCGAGACGATCAAGATCGGCGGCGGGGGAGAGCAGACGATCACCGTCCGCTCCACGGTGCACGGGCCGATCCTGTCCGACGCCATCACCGGGGTGGACCAGGCCGGCGACTCGCCGCCGGTCAACGGGCGGCGCAGCCCCGGAGCGTACGAGGTCGCGCTCGACTGGACCGGCCTGCAGGTGGGCCAGACGGCCGACGCCATCTTCGGGCTCAACACCGCGCAGAACTTCCAGGAGTTCCGTGCGGCGGCCAAGCAGTTCGCCGTCCCCGCGCAGAACCTCATCTACGCCGACACCAAGGGCAACATCGGCTACCAGGCCCCCGGCGCGATCCCGATCCGCAGCCGCTACATGGACGCCCCCCCGGGGTACTGGATCCGCCCCGGCTGGGTGTCCTCGTGGGACTGGAAGGGCTGGGTGCCGTTCGACGAGATGCCGTGGACGTACAACCCGCCCGAGGGCTACATCGTGACGGCCAACCAGGCCGTCACCGCCAGCGGGACGCCGTTCCTCACGACCGAGTGGGACTACGGCTACCGGGCGCAGCGCATCCGCGACCTGCTCGCCAAGGACCCCAAGGTCAGTCCTGCCGACATGGCGCGGATCCAGATGGACACCCGCAACCAGTTCGCGCCGACCCTGGTCAAGGCGCTGCTGGGCATCGACCTCGGACACGACGACTTCACCAAGCAGGCGCAGGACCTGCTGCGCAGGTGGAACTTCACCCAGCCCGCCGACGACAGCGACTCGGCCGCCGCGGCCGCCTACTACAACGCCGTCTGGGCCAAGCTGCTCGACCTCACCTTCAACGACGAGCTGCCGCGCGACCTGCGCGCCGACGGCGGTGACCAGTGGATGGCTGCGGTCGCCTCGCTGCTGTCGCAGAAGGGCACCTCGGCCTGGTGGGACGACAAGCGGACCGCGGGCATCACCGAGGGCAAGTCGGAGATCCTGCGCAGGGCCCTCGTCGAGGCGCGCCTCGACCTGACCCGGCAGCTGGGCAAGAACCCCTCGGACTGGAAGTGGGGCCGGCTGCACCAGCTGACCCTGCGCCACCAGGTGCTCGGGGGCGACGACGTCCCCGGCATCGTGCGCTGGACCTTCAACCTGTCCGCGAAGGAGATGCCCGGGGGGTCGGCCATCGTCGACGCCAACGGCTGGAACGCCGCGTGCACGACGTCGCAGCCGCCCGACGGCTGCTTCAAGAACGACGCGTACGACGTCGACTGGGCCCCCTCGATGCGGATGGTCGTCGACCTGTCCGACCTCGACCGGTCGCGCTGGGTCAACCAGACCGGCAACAGCGGGCACGCCTGGAACGAGCACTACGACGACCAGACCGATGCCTGGGTCAAGGGTGAGCTGTTCGACTGGCCGTTCACCCGCAAGGCCGTCGACGCCGCCGGCGGCGACACCCTGACCCTCGTGCCGTCACCGTCCTCCAACTAGGAGGACCGCGCGGGACGGGGCCGCTCAGCCGGACAGGCGGACCACGCCGTGCTGGGCGGTGAGCGCCGCGTCGACCGGGCGGTCGTGCGGCTCCACCGGCAGGACCTCGTCCAGCACCTCCCACGGGTGGACCAGGGCGACGGTCCTGGCGGCGGTGCGGGCCAGCGCCCGGTCGTAGCAACCCTTGCCACGCCCGAGCCGCGTGCCGCCCCGGTCGACCGCCTGCGCAGGCAGGAACACCACCCGGGCGTCCGCCACCGCGTCGCGGCCCAGCAGCCGCTCGTCCCCGGCCTCGCGCCAGTCCAGGTCCCAGTCCGGCAGGGTCACCGGGACCATGACGCGGATGCCCCGCGCCGTGAGCGCCGCGACCAGGGACTGCGTGGGGGGCTCGCTCGCCAGCGACTCGTAGGCCGCGACCCAGTCCCCGGGACCCAGCCCCTCCGCATACGCCACCTCGAGGGCGCCGAGCTCGAGGGACTCGGCGTCCTTGGCCCGGTCGCGCCCGGGCACCCGTTCGCGCCGCAGCGCCGCGAGGCGCCGGCGCTCGCCGTCCTTGGTCGCACCAGCCATGCCCTGATCGTCGCACTAGGGTGGCTCGCATGAGCCAATCGGGACTGGCAGCAGCAGTGGAGCGGCTGGAGGAGCGCGGGGTCGACCAGCGCGCCATCCGCGTCTTCTCCCACTACTACGAGCAGCTCGAGCAGGGCACGACCGGCCTGATCGCCGAGTCGGACATCGAGCCGCTGAGCGAGGTGACCTCGCTCGAGCAGCTGCAGGCGACCGAGGACGAGCGTCGCGAGGCGCTCTCGAGGACGGCGGTGGTCAAGCTCAACGGCGGGCTCGGGACGAGCATGGGGCTCTCCGGCCCGAAGTCGCTGCTCGAGGTCCGCAACGGGCGCACGTTCCTCGACGTCATCGCGCGACAGGTGCTCGCGCTGCGGGAGCAGTACGACGTCGAGGTCCCCCTCCTGCTCATGAACTCGTTCCGCACCCGGGACGCCTCGCTCGAGGCGCTCGCGGCCTACCCGGAGCTCGAGGTCGACGGCCTGCCGCTCGACTTCCTGCAGAACGCCGAGCCCAAGCTGCGGGCCGACGACCTCACCCCCGTGGAGTGGCCCGACGACCCCGAGCTCGAGTGGTGCCCGCCGGGCCACGGCGACGTCTATGTCGCGATGCTGGCGAGTGGGGTGCTGCAGGCGTTGCGGGACAAGGGCTTCCGGTACGTCTTCCTCTCCAACTCGGACAACCTGGGCGCCACCTGCGACCCGACGGTGCCGGTGTGGATGGCCCGTGAGGGGATCCCGTACGTCTCGGAGGTCTGCGACCGGACCGCCAACGACCGCAAGGGCGGCCACCTCGCCATCCGCCGCTCCGACGGCCGGATCGTCCTGCGTGAGCGGTCCATGGTGTCCGAGGAGGACGACCGCTTCTTCCAGGACACCGAGCGCCACCCCCTGTTCCACGCCAACAACCTCTGGGTCGACCTCGACGCGCTCGACGCCAAGCTCACCGAGAGCGACGGCGTGCTCGGCCTGCCGATCATCGTCAACCGCAAGACCGTCGACCCCAGCCGCAAGGACTCGACGCCGGTGATCCAGGTCGAGTCGGCGATGGGGACGGCGATCGAGGTGTTCGCCGGGTCCCGCGCGCTGCGGATCCCGCGCAGCCGGTTCCGCCCCGTGAAGACGACGAACGAGCTGCTGCTGCTGCGCTCGGACCTGTTCGCGTTCGACGAGCTGTCCCGCGTGGTGGCCCAGACCGACCGGCGCGACCCGCGCGTCGACCTCGACGACCACTACACGCTCATCGGCGACTTCGACGAGCGGTTCCCGGCCGGGGCGCCGTCCCTGCTCGAGTGCACCTCGCTCGTCGTGCACGGCGACGTGACGTTCGGGGCCGGGGTGCGCTGCGTGGGCGACGTCGTCGTCGAGGCCGACGAGCCGCGGACGATCCCCGACGACTCCGTCCTGGGCAGCGACCACGAGGGGGCGCAGGGGGGCAGCCGGTGATCTCGGTCGAGCAGCACCTGTCGCGGATCATGGGGACCGTCAAGGTCATCCGCCCCTTCGAGCTCGGTGTGCTCGACGCCCAGGGGTGCGTCCTGGCCGAGGACGTCAGCGCCCGCGGCTCGCTGCCGGGCTTCACCAACTCCGCGATGGACGGGTATGCCGTGCATGCCGCCGACGTGGCGTCGGCGACCCCCGAGGACCCGGTCGTCCTGCCCGTGGTCAACGACATCGCGGCCGGCAACACCCACGCGCTCTCGCTCGCGCAGGGCCAGACCATGCGGATCATGACCGGTGCCCCCATGCCGCGCGGTGCCGACGCGGTCGTGCCGGTCGAGGCGACCGACGGCGGCGTCGTCCGCGTGCAGGTCCGCCAGCGCTCGGTCGTGGGCCAGCACGTCCGCGAGGCCGGCGAGGACGTCGAGGCGGGTGACGTCGTGCTCCGGCGCGGGACGTTGCTCGGCCCCGGCCAGATCGCCCTGCTGGCGGCGGCCGGCATCGCCCGGCTCAGGGTGGTCCCGCGACCGCGGGTGGTGGTGCTGTCGACGGGCGACGAGCTCGTGCAGGTCGGGTCGACCCCCGGGTTCGGGCAGGTCGTCGACTCGAACTCGGTGATGATCTCGGCGGCGGTGACGGCCGTGGGGGCGACGCCGTTCCGCGTCGGGGGAGTGCGGGACGACGCGCGCGAGCTCATGGACACCCTCGAGGGCCAGCTGGTCCGGGCCGACGCGATCATCACGACCGGGGGTGTGTCGATGGGCGCGTTCGACACGGTCAAGGAGGTGCTGTCGCGAGTCGGCACGGTGCAGTTCGACAAGGTCGCGATGCGGCCCGGGATGCCCCAGGGGTTCGGGCTGCTCGGCGACGAGCAGGTGCCGGTGTTCACGCTGCCCGGCAACCCGGTCAGCGCCCTCGTGTCCTTCCACGTGTTCGTCGCGCCGGCGCTGCGGGCGATGGCCGGCCGGCCCGAGCCGTCGTACCCGCCCGGTTACGTGCCGGCCGTGGCGGCCGAGCCCTTCACGTCCGTCCCCGGGAAGATGGAGTTCCTGCGGGTCGTCCTCGACGGCGACTCGGCCCGTCTCGCCGGGGGGCAGGGGTCGCACATGCTCGGCGCCCTGGCTGCGGCTGACGCCCTGGCCGTGATCCCCGAGGACGTCACCTCCGTCCGGGCCGGCGAGGGGATCGAGTGCCTGCCGCTGCTCGGCCGGGAGGGGCTGTGAGCCAGCAGCCGGCCGTGCCGGGCCCCGGGCTCACGCACGTCCGGGCCGACGGGTCGGCCCACATGGTCGACGTCTCCGCCAAGGCCGTGACGGCCCGCTCGGCGAGCGCCGCCGGTCGGGTGCTGCTGTCGCCGGCCGCGGTCGCCGCCCTGCGCGACGGTGAGGTGCCGAAGGGGGACGCCCTCGCGGTGGCCCGCATCGCAGGCATCCAGGCGGTCAAGCGCACCCCCGAGCTCATCCCGCTCGCCCACCCCATCGCCGTGCACGCGGTCGAGGTGGACCTTTCCGTGGCCGACGACGGCGTCGACATCGTGGCGACGGTGCGCACCGCCGACCGCACCGGCATCGAGATGGAGGCGCTGACCGCGGTCACCGTCGGCGCCCTGGCCCTGCTCGACATGGTCAAGGCCGTGGACAAGCACGCGCGGATCACCGACGTGCGTGTCACCGCGAAGTCGGGTGGGCGGTCCGGCGACTGGGTGGAGGAGCCGTGAGCGAGCAGGCGGCCGAGCCGTTCGGACGGGCCGTCGTCATCACGTGCTCGACCCGCGCCGCCGGCGGCGTCTACCCGGATCGCGGTGGCCCGCTGGTCGTGGAGGCGTTGCGGCAGTGGGGGTTCGAGGTGGCCGACCCTACGGTCGTGCCCGACGGACCCGAGGTCGCCGAGGCGCTCGCGGCGGCGCTGTCGTCCGGCGCCGACGTGGTCGTCACCACCGGCGGGACGGGGCTCTCGCCCACGGACGGGACTCCCGAGGCGACCCGGGCGGTCCTGGACCGCGAGGTGCCGGGCATGGCCGAGGCCATCCGCGCGGCCGGCATCGCCAAGGGGGTGCCCACGGCCATGCTGTCCCGGGGCGTCGCCGGGCTCGCCGGCCGGGCCCTGGTCGTGAACCTGCCGGGCTCGAGCGGCGGGGTCCGGGACGCGCTCGAGGTGCTGGAGCCCGTAGTGCGGCACGCGGTGTCGCAGGTCCGGGGCGGCGACCACTGATGTCGCGCTCGGCCTGGCCCGTCGAGCTGCACGGCCAGACGCCCGGCGGCCAGCCGCTCGTGCTGGACGCCCTGCGCCGCCGGGACAGGCACGAGTGGGTCGAGGTCCGGTCCCGGAACCGCGACTGGCTGGAGCCCTGGGAGGCGACCTCGCCGGAGGCCGAGCCGCAGCGGGTCTCCTTCGCCGGGCTGGTCCGCCACTACAACGGTGAGGCCCGGGCCGGGCGCATGGTGCCGCTGACGATCCGGCTCGACGGGCGCCTCGTGGGTCAGGTGGTCCTGTTCGGGATCGCCTGGGGCTCCCTGCTCTCCGCAGCCGCCGGCTACTGGGTGGACGAGCGGGTCGCCGGGTCCGGCGTGGCGCCGACGGCGCTGGCGCTCGCGGGCGACCACGCCATGCTGACCATGGGCCTGCACCGGGTCGAGGTGAACATCCGCCCGGAGAACGCCCGCAGCCTGGCCGTCGTGCGCAAATTGGGGTTCCGCGACGAGGGGACGCGTGCGGCATACCTGCACATCTCGGGGTCCTGGCGCGACCACCGGACCTTCGCGCTGACCACCGAGGACCTCGGTGGCCACACCCTCCTCGAGCGGTATCTGGAGCACTTTCACACTGATCACATCCGCCACATTGGCGACACACCGCCCCACCTCCCGGGCGGGGGGCCGAGCGAGACCTAACGTCGTCCCCGTGCAGCCAGGCGGTCTCAGCAGTCTCATCTTCGTGGTCATCATCGGTGTCTGGGCTGCCTACTTCATCCAGTACTGGGTCCGCCGGCGCGAGCACCTCGCGACGGCCCAGTCGGTCGACCAGTTCTCCGAGTCGATGCGCGTCCTCGAGCGCCGGAACCCGCAGCCCGTGACGGGCGCTGCCGGCGGCCCGGACGCGCAGGCGACCACGGCCCACGCGGCCTACAGCCAGCTGCTCCTGCGGCGGGCGGCGACGACCCAGGTGGCGGCGCCCTCCGGCCCCGCCGAGGACGTCGAGGCGGGTCGCCCCCGCGCGGGCGAGCCCGCCGGTCGACCTGCCGCGACGGCCCGGCGCACCCGTGCCCTCGTGATGCTCGGAGCGCTCTCCACCGCGGTGGTCACCTTCCCCCTGCTCGCCCTGTCGCTGCTGCCGCTGTGGACGCTGCTGGTCCCGGTGCTGTCGATCGCCGGCTCGTTCGCCTGGGCTCGTGCCTCGGCGCGGGCCGAGCAGCGCGCCCGTCGGGCCTCCGGCCGGCCGCAGCGGCGTGCCGGCGACGCCTCCGTCGGCCAAGCCGCACCCGAGCGCGTCGGTGCGCGACGCCAGCCCGAGCCCTCCGCTGCCTGGTACGCGGAGTCGTCAGAGACGAAGGCCGGACGACCCCGCCGTCATGCGGCCGACGAGCCCGTCGGCGCGCCTGCCGTCGCCGCGGGGGCTGCTGCCACTGGGTCCACGACCGCTGAGGCCAGTGCCGCTGTGGACGCCGAGGCCAGTGCCGCTGTGGACGCCGAGCGGACGCAGGAGCGCCCAGTCGCCCGTGGGTCCGAGCTGTACGACGTCCAGGCGGTCGAGGCCGCCCACACGACCCGGTCCGACCGGTCCGTCGAGGTCGCACCGGTCGAGGAGCTCGTCGTCCCGGCCCGGCCGCTGGTCGACGAGGACGACATCCCGCTGACCTGGGACCCGGTGCCGGTGCCGCGCCCGACCTACACGATGAAGGCCCGGGTCACCCGGCCCGCACCCACGTCGGCCGACCTCGTCGGCGACGCGGACACCGAGTACGCGCCCGTCGAGGACGAGCAGCCCGTCCGCCGCGCCGCCGGCGCCTGACGGACTGGCCGACGCCAGCCGTCTGGCGCCCGACGACTGACGCCCGACGGTCTCACCGGAGCCTGACGGTCTGACCGAGGCCTGCGTGTGGGCCGGCAGCTACCCGCCCGTCCGGGGCGGCTGCCCTAGCGGTTGCCCCACACGGCGCGCGCCCCGGAGTCCCCCGTGAGCACGACGATGACGACGGTGCCGACCGCGCTGACGACCACGGCCAGCCCCATCAGCACCCTGAGCGCGGTCGACGTGGTCGTCCGCGGCCGGCGCAGCACGAGCCACTGCAGCACCGTCGTCGCGGCGAGGGCGATGGCCCACGGGAGGACCTGGTTGCCGTAGTTCTGGTGCTGGGCGATGAACGGCGGGTTGCCGAAGTGGCGCGCCAAGTCGCGTCCGGCGCGGGTGGTCAGCGGGACGGCGAGCATGCCGACGACGGCACCGAGCGGCACGAGGAGACCGAGCTTGCGCTGCGCAGCGGGCAAGACGCTGACCAGGATGCCGCCGGCCGCGCTCAGCGGCAGGAGCACGACGACGAGGTGGACGAGCAGGGGGTGCGCCGGCAGGCCGTTGATCTCCATGCCGGGGGAACGTGGCGCGGCCCGATTCGGTTCACCGGTGAACCCCGGAGGCTGCCGTCTCGTCCTTCCCTGCGCGGTGCACCACCGCGACAATCGAGGCGAGGGTGAAGGAGAGGCGGTGGAACCGGACCAGCGGGAGACCGCGCTGCAGGGCCTGCACGACCGGCACGCCGCCGAGCTGTGGCGGTTCGCGCTGCGCCTGACCCGTGACCCCCAGGTCGCCGAGGACCTCGTGCAGGAGGCGCTGCTGCGGGCCTGGCGGGACCCCGGCCTGCTGGCGCGCACCGAGCCGCAGTCGCGGGCGTGGCTCTTCACCGTCGTGCGCCACCTCGTGGTGGACCGTTGGCGCAGCGCGGCCGCACGGCACGAGCTCACCGGCGCCGACCTGCTCGACCCGGGGGTGGCCGACCGGACCGGTGAGGTGCTGGACCGCTGGCTGGTCGCGGACGGCCTCGCGAGCCTGTCCCGCGACCACCGCCAGGTCATCACGGCCGCCTACTACGAGGGAAGGAGCGTGGCGGAGATCGCCGCCGAGCTGCGGGTGCCCGAGGGCACCGTGAAGTCCCGCCTCCACTACGGGCTGCGGAGCCTGCGCCTGGTGCTCCAGGAGAAGGGGGTGACGGGTTCGTGAGCGGCACCGACGCATACGCCGACTGGGACGCCGCCTACGTCCTCGGTGCAATGGGCGCTCCCGATCGCATGGAGTACGAGGCGCACCTGACCGGGTGCCCGCGGTGCCAGGCCGCGGTGGCCGAGCTCGCCGGGGTCCCGGGGCTGCTCGCCCAGGTGCCCCCGGGTGAGGCGCTGGCGCTGGACGAGGCCGAGGGGGAGGCGTGGCCGCAGCCACCGTCCTCGCTCATGCCCGTCCTGCCACGGGAGCCGTTGGCGGCCCGCGAGCGGCCCCGCGGGCTCCCGCGCGTGCTGCCGCACGCGGCACGTGGCCCGCGGTGGGTGGCGTTCGGGCTGGCCGCCGCCCTCGTGCTCGGCGCGCTCGCGGGGTATGCCGTGTCCGCCGTCCTCGGGGACCGCTCACCGGGGCCGGTCGCGACGGCGACCTCGACCGGTGGAGGCGGGGTGGCTGGCGGAGTGGCAGGGGGCGCAGATGCCACGCGCTTGGCCTTCTCCCCGGTGCAGCCGTCGCTCATGACGGCGGTGGTCGACGTGGTGCCGGTCGCGTCGGGCACGGAGCTGCGGGTCGAGTGCCAGTACGCGCGCTCCTCGGGAGGCTCCACCTCGGGCGGCACGGACGGCAGGTACCAGGGTGAGGACGGCGTCGCGTACGCGATCTGGGTCGTCGACCGGTCCGGTGCGGCCACGGAGCTGCACGCCTGGACTGCGCGGCCGGACCTCGTGATGCGGCCCGTGGGGCGTTCGGACCTGCCGGTCGGCCGCATCGGCGCCGTGGAGATCCGGCGGGTCACGGACGGGGCCACGGTCATGCGGGCGCGGCTCAGCTGAGGCCCGGTCCGGCTGTCCGGCTGTCGTCTCGGCTGTGGTCTCTTCGGTGCTCTGCGTTGCCCCGCAGGCTGGGGCAACGCAGAGTCCGCGTCCTCGCGACACGTCGGAGACCGCCCGGCGCGGCAGTGGCGGGCCGTTTTCTCCCCGGTGCCGGGCTGGTGTTACAGTTTCGTCCGCATCAAGGGGCTGTGGCGCAGTTGGTAGCGCGTCTCGTTCGCAATGAGAAGGTCAGGGGTTCGAATCCCCTCAGCTCCACCCGATGGGAACCCCGTCTGACCAGCGCAAACGCTGACAGTCAGACGGGGTTTCATTGTTGTGGTTCTGTATCCTGCCCAGAATTTGTGCCCCGGTTGTGCCCCAGGGCGTTCAGCCGGGCCAACCCGGCCTGATCGGCACCGGTTCCGAGGTGGTGCAGGTACAGGTTGGTCGTGGCGATCGAGGCGTGCCCCATCCACGTCTGGACGGTGACCGGGTCGACTCCCTTGGCAAGCCAGAGGCAGGCGGCGGTGTGCCGCAGGTCGTGGATGCGCCGGCCTTCGCCGACGCTGGACCAGTGCAAGGTGCGTTTGAAGGCTGAGGCGTGCAGCCGGTGACCCGAGGCGGTGACGAACAGCGGTTCGTCGGCCTGGCGGCCCGAGGCCATGGACCGGACCAACGGCAGGATGCGGTCGGCCACGGGCACGCGCCGGGAGCGGCCCGACTTCGTCGACTTGGTTTCGACGCCCTCGGGCTCGGCACGCTGCACCACCAGGGTCGGCATCGGCACCTCGATGAAGTCGCGCACCCGGATGGCGCGCAGCTCCGACCAGCGCAGGCCCGTCCACGCGGCAACCAAGAGGATGTCGGCCAGGCGCTCGTCGCGGTCACGGGCGGCCGCGTGGACCCGCTCGAGGTCGTCCTCACCGAAGGGGTACATCTCGGTTCGGAGGGCGCCTCGCGGTCTGGGCACACGAGTCGGCAGCACCGGGTTGGCCAAGATGAGCCGCTCACGCACCGCCCAGGCGAAGAAGGAGGACAGGGAGGCCCGGAAGCGGCGCACGGATGACTGAGCAAGACCTTGGCGACTGAGCGAGAGGAGGGCCCGCGACACCTCACGGTCGGTCACGGCGTTGACCGACAGCGCGCCGAGCGACGGTGGCACCAGCCGCAGGAGAGCCCTGTCGGAGATGTAGGTCTTGGCGGACACGGAGTCCTTGCGCTCCTCGAGCCACTGGGGCAGCAGGGAGCGGACCGAAGACCGCCCGGCACGCGGGTCCACGCCTCCGGCGATCGACGCACGCTCGCGCGCCAGCCACGCCTGGGCCTCTCGCTTGGTGTCGAACGTCTTGCCGGCCGCGTAACGGCGCCCCACCTTGAGGACGGCGTAGAACCGCCCCGATTTCTGCTTGCGAATCGTCACGACGCTTGGTGGCTGACCCACTCCAGGACGTCAGCCTTCTGGTAGCGGGGGATCTTCGCAGAGAGCCAGGTGACACGCGGACCACTGCCAGCCAGCCGCCAACGACAAACCGTGGACGGGTTGACTCGTAAGAGGCTTGCCACCTCCTCGGTCGTCAGGAAGGTGGGCAGCAGCTCGACGTCGCTCGCGGCACGGAGTTCGGCCGGTTCACGGGCGGTGGAGGCGGTTGTCATGGCGATCCCTTCATCCACTAGGTCAACGTCGATCAGGGGGCACCATCGGTCACCGCCCCAGCGCGATTCGGTGCTCTGGTGCGGGCGTGTCAGAGGGTGGCGGAACCGGGTGGCGGCGCGCCACGAGGAGGTGGGCGGTCAGATCGGCGGCGCGGGCAACGGGCTCCATGAGCCCGTGCGCCCGGCCAGTAGCGATGGGGAGGTACTCGCCGCGCACACGTGCTCGCAGGTGGTGGGCGCCGTTGTCTCTGCCTCTCGCGGGTGCGAACAGCAGTCCGCTGTTGACGCAGGCACCAGTGACCTCGCGGCTCTGCTCGATGAACCGCGACAGATCTCGGGTGCCGCGCTCGAGGGAGCGCAGGGAGGTCTCGATGTCGAACCCAGCCCGCAGCATCTTCTCCGGCTCGGTTGGGATGGCCATGACGGTGCGGAGCGTGTCAAAGAGCTCGAAGGAGGCGACGCCAAACGCCCGTCCCTGGCGCTGGAGGGTGGTGACAGTCCTCCAGGCGGCTTCGGCGCCCTTGAGCGCATCGGCAGCGCCGCGCAGGTCGCGAGTCAGAGTCACCAGCTCCGCGGGCGTGGTCGATGGGTGCATCCCGTACAGCCGGTGGGTGGTGGCCATCATGAGGCTGCCGACGCTGGCGATGTTGGCCATGACCTGGGTGGAGGGGATGGTTCGCTTCAGTTCCTCGGCCACTTCGACCGCCCAGCGGTGAAGGGCGCAGTCGAGCCGCTCACTGAGCCCCGTGCCTGTCGTCTCCGCGCGTGCGGAGATGGCCTCCAGCTGAACCGGCGCAGAGGCCGCACCGCCAAGGGCGTCGATGGCGCGCTCGGCATACTGGGCGACGGCCAGCGGGCGCGAGCCGTCGTCGATGGGGCCGTGGCGCAGCGCGTAGCGGCCCGCAACGGCGAGCCAGGTCACGACTCTTGCGGTGGCGTCACGGACCGCCTGGTCGCTGAGCCCGTCGACCGTGCCTGGGTGGCGTCGTTCTTCGCTGACCATGTCCGCGAGCACGCCGAGCGTGGTGGCCAGCCGGGCCAGCGGGTGTGGGTCGGTAGGGTCGGCGGGCACGATGTCGGATCGGGTGTCAAGGTCGGCCGAGCGGATCCGGCGCGGCCCGCCGCCGTCGGTAGCCGGCGGCCTCCCTGCTCGCAGTCGGGCAATGAACTCGTCCTTGTTGCTTCTGACGAATCGCCTTGCGGCCCTGGCGGAGAAATCGACGTCCAGCGGCGGACGCAGGGGAGTGGGGTAGGCGTGGATCACGTGCAGCAGGGTTGCCCTGCTGCTGGTGCAGGCGCCGGTGTCGTCGCGTCCTGGGCCGATGAGCTCGCGCACGAGGCGATAGGCGGTGGTGTCGAAGGACTCCCACAAGGGGGTATCGACGGGCAGGTCGCAGCGGGCCACCTCGCGGGCCAGCCGATCGGCGCGGTCAACGAGGTCGCGGCCCGTGGTGGTGGTCATGTCGCCATCTCCGCCGCGGTCCGCCGCAGCTGTTCGAGTTGCCAGCACCACAGCGCGACATCGGCCGGCCCGTGCCCGGGTGGCACCGCATCAAGAGCACCAATGGCCAGCTCCACATGGGTGAGCACGCCGGCCTGGTCAGCGACCTGCGAGGCCGCGCTTGGCTGGGCACTGAGCCCGTCGGCGGTCAGCTCGAGCTGACCGGCATAGGCGTGCCACGGCGAGAACGCGTCACCGAGGCTCTGCTTGGCGGCGTCGACGGCGGCCATGCGCAGATGGGCGGCCGCAAGCTCGAGCAGGTCGGCCGGGGTCTGGTGTGGGTGCACGGAGTCTCCCTTCCGTTCAGCGGTATGCAGCGGGGCCGGCTGCCAGCTCCACGCGTCGGCTCGCCGGTACTGGCTCAACGGGCCGACTCACGGGGGCGGCAACGTCACGCCGTTGGGCGGCGGCTACCGCGACGGCCTGCCGCAGGGTGTCGGTGAAGGTTCCTTTCGGGTTCCAGCCCTGACGGGTCATCTCATCGTCGGCCTGCGCGAACAGAACCCGGGCCGCTGCTCCGTCCACGCCCATGAGCACTGGGATGAGGTCGCGGATCGTGTCCCTGACCTGGTCATGCGCCGCAGCGAGCGCGGCCCGGACGAGCTCGCGCCCGGGTTGTACCGGGCGCGGGTCACCGACCTCCACGCCTGGGTCGAACGCGCTCAACCCATCGGGTCCATGCAGGGCCAGCCAGTCGGCGGGATCCAAGTTGCTCGGTAAGTGGGTGAGCATGGCCGGGTAGCGCTGCCCGCGGCATACGGCATCGACCCATCGCTGCGCACCCTCCGCGCCCGCAGCGTCCGCGTCGAGGGCGATCACCACCTTCGCGAGACCGCTGGTAGTGACCAGGTGCGCCTGCGCCGGCGACACGCTGACCCCATTGGCGGTGCACGCCCAGAACTGGTCCAGCCGTCCGCTGGTCGCGGCGGCTGCCGTGATGGCGAGGGCATCCAAAGGACCCTCGACCACGACCGCAACCGCGCCCATCGTGGGCCGTGTGGGGGAGTAGAGGGCGGTGGACTTGTCGAATGTCGCCGTGCGGGTCGGGTTGCGGTACTTCGGCGTGCGCGGGTCGTCCACGGTGGTGCGCCCGACCAACGCGGCGATCTGGCCCTCGGGGGAGTGGACCGGTACAACGAGCCGAGCGTGGAATGTGTCCATCAGCCGGCCGCTGTTGC
Organism: Pedococcus sp. NPDC057267; assembly: GCF_042668795.1. Classification (NCBI taxonomy): domain Bacteria; kingdom Bacillati; phylum Actinomycetota; class Actinomycetes; order Micrococcales; family Intrasporangiaceae; genus Pedococcus; species Pedococcus sp. NPDC057267. The sequence continues at coordinate 19,364 of NZ_JBHUYG010000005.1, forward strand.
TGCGCCGGGACAGGTCCATGGCGAGCAGCTCGTCCGCGCCCACCCCCTGGCCGAGTAGATGCCGAGTCATGCCGGACCAGTCGTTCCCGGTGTGCCCCACTAGTGCTGCGCCCAGCTGCGCTTCGAGGTCGCGGACGTCGATGCCGCGGTGGTGGCTCAGGTAGCTGACGGCGAACGCGTGCCGGACGGTGTTGGTGCAGTACTGCCAGGCCATGGTGTTGATCTGGTGTCCGCGGTGGGTGCTGACCAAGGGCCGCTGGCGCGGGACGGCCGGTGCGCGGGGAACCGCCGACGGACGTGCAGCCGGGCTGGGGGTGTGGTGGTCGAGGCGGTCGACGGCCTCCAGGAAGCCCAGCCCCTCGAGGCGGCGCACGAAGTCGATCACGTCGCCGGAGGCGCCACAGCCGAAGCAGTGGAACCGATCGGGGACACCGCCGACGGACAGCGACGGGGTGGCGTCGTCGTGGAACGGGCAGCAACCGACGAACCCGAGTCCTCGTGGGGTGAGCTCGATCCCGGCTGCGGCGACCACCTCGTGGATCGGGTGCGCGGCCCGGAGGGCGGCGATGTCGACGGGCCCGGCACTGGCGCCGGTCATGGCTCGATCACCCGTGTCGGCTCGTTGGCCGCGAGCGGTTGGATGGGGCTCATTCGCCCGAGAATCACCTGAGAGCGAACGACTTCACCGAACGCCCCGACATCCATGTGGATGTCGGAGTCCAGCGACTGCTTGAACGCAGCATCCACGGCCTGCCTAGGGACGTCGGTCCCCAGCACCTGGTACTCGTTCCAGAGCGGGTCGTAGGCGTACAGCAGGCCTCGGCTGGCGTCCAAGGGCGCACGCCAGGAGATTCGCTGATTACCCGTCTCGCCCCACCGCATCCCGTAGTCGCGGTCCACGCCCGGGACGTGCCCGTACTGCGCCCGGAACGCATGCGGCCCCAACCACTGCGGGGAGTCGTTGGTTGCGGCTGGAGCAGCCTCGATGGCCCGCGAGAGCAGGAAGTTGACGTCGTGCTCACCGTTGGACAAGGCGTCGGTGAGCCGGTCCGCGATCTCGAACGCGACTTGGTCGACGCCCCTGGCCGCAGAAAGGCCGAGAGCTTGCGCGTAGGCGTTGCGCTGTCCGAGCCGGTACCAGTAGTCCGCCGGGTCGTCCAGGTCCACATTCACCTGGGCATTGCGTGCCAGTGCGACGAGCTGCTCGCGCAGGTGGTGATCGGTATGCCGTTCGGCTGGCTGCGCAACCATGGTGGCCTTCCTCGCACGAGACGTTCTCGCGCTTCAGAAGGACAACCGGCTCAAGGGGGCACCATGCGCAGGTGATCGCTCACGGGGTCCGCGGATGAGTCATACGCCCACCGCCCCCACGGCTTTCCGCCCAGATTGACGTTGGCCTGGGTCCAATGGCTCGCAGCACGGGCCGGAGGTCGGCCGCTCGGCTACACCGGCCGTTCGCTGACCGTAATGCGGGACCGAGGCGTTCGACGGTGCCCGGTCTGCGGGTGACGCCTCCGTCGACGTTCCCACCGCGATCGCCCAAGAGACGCGGGAAGAGGCGTGTCGCGGAAATCTTCCTTCCGGAGGCTTTCACGGGCCCCTGCGACGACGTCTAACAGGCACAGCGGGCACAAACAGAAAGGAGCCCACAGTGAGCACTCACTCCGAGAGCGACACGACGTCCAAGCCGGGTCACGGCGACGACCACCCCTTCAAGGTGACCTTCCGGTCCCTGGCGGGGCACAGCGACAAGGTGACGGTCAAGCCGTCAAACACCATCGGCGAGGTCACCGACAAGGAGGTCAAGCAGTTCATCAACCAGGGCTGGCTGACCGCCGGCGACTACTCGCTGAGCCTGCCCCGCGTCTCCGACAACGAGCTCGACCCATCGGCCAACTTCGGCGACCTCGGAATCGTCGAGGGCGACGTCCTCGTGCTGATCAACCGCAAGCCCCAGGTCGACGGCGCCAGCGCCACCGTCACCAAGTAGCGGGCGGTGGCTCTCCACCCGGCTGTCCTGGCCGACCTCCTCGACGCGGAGGTCGGCCGGGCCCGCATGAAGCTCGGCGACCTGGCCGGCGACCTCCACCGGGAAGGGTCGAACGTTGTCATGACCCTGAAGCGAGACGACGGCTCATGGAACCTGCTGCTGGACGGCTCCCGCTACGACTCCGAGCCGTTCGACGCGACCCTCGTCGACGACGACGGCGAGATCCTGGCGTTGGGGCAGTGGATCCCTGGCTTTTGCCACGGCGTCCATCCCAGCCTCGGCGTTCCGTTCGTGTGCGTCAGCGGCACCCGCGGCTACTACGCCCACGAGAGCCACTTCACCGAACGCTGGGACTCCCACCGCTTCAGCATGCGGCTCGACTCCCTAATCGAATCCCTTCTCCGGAAGGCAGGCATCAATGCGTAATCACCACACCTCTCCAACACCTTCAACGACGCCACCGACCGAGGGAGCACCACTCGTGCTGACCTCGAGGGTCCTCCAGGACGCCCGCACCTTCTTCGAGAACCGCGGAACCCTCGGCCTCGAAGGCACCGCAATGATCAAGAAGGGCACGGGTCTCGAGCTGGTCATCCCACGGCAGAACGCGCACCGCTACGCCTTCGGAAGCGTCAACGTCGAAGTTCCCCGGGCAGGCCAGATGGACCTCGCTCTCGCACTGGGCCCTGACGAGTTGTACGTCGCGCGCATCCACAGCCACCCCGGTGACGCGTTCCACTCCCCGGCAGACGACGCCAACCCCGTCATCACCTTTGAGGGCGGCATCTCGATCGTCGTTCCGTACTTCGGCCTGGGCCTGCGTCGCGGCCTGGACGCCTGCGCCGTCTACCGCTTCCGCGACGGGTCCTGGGACGAGCTGATGGCTGGACCGGATCGCGACCGATGGATCGTCGCTGAGGAGTCGTCGTGAGCTCCTGGTCCGAGGACCCGCGGCTGCGGCTCCTCGGAAGCCAGACCGCCGGCGGCGTGCAGGAGCCGGCTATCCAGGTTCTGCAACGGCTCGATGAGACCGAAGTCTCCGTGACTGTGTCAGCAGAAGCCAATGACGCTGGGCGCGTCGCTGTCGCGGCGTTCGTGACGATGATTGCCCGTCTGGTGCCGCGCGCTGTTGTCTACGACCCGTCTGGCGACGGTCGCTTACCGAATAACTGGTGGCAGGCGGCATCGTGGGCTGACCTGCTCCACAGGCTGACGCCGGTGCGCCCAGTCACCGAACTGCCCGCCACCCGACGCATCTCGGTGGGTTTCGGCGTCGTCGAGCCTGGCTGCGATGTCTACGTCGGCGGCGGTGACTGGAACGTCGTTCTCGCCGACCGCCCCGTCTCTATGGAGATCGGCGCCATCCACGGCCTCGGACTTCATGCCGCAGGGTGCCTGGCGGTCAGCCAGGTCCTCATCAAGGTCCTCGCCGACCTGGGCTTCCCGGGCGTAGAGGTGACTGGGACGGTCGAAACCAACCTGATCGACCACCGTCTGCGCCTGGTCAACGACCAGGACCTCGCGGTCACTGACCCAGCGGGCGAATTCGAGGTTGGGCGAAGCGGGTTCCTGGGGGTCGGATCGGTGGGTACCAGCGCAATGGCCCTGCTTGCAACGGCGTGCTCGCCGGTGCTGAACGGGTCGCTGCCGGCAGCCGCGTGGTCCGCAGCACTGGAGGTGACCGCGGTCGACAAGGATGTATTCGACCCTGACCGTAACCCGTACCGTTACCCGGCCCTGCTGGGAGGCGAGACCGGCAAGAAGGCCACAGAGATGGTCAAGCGTCTCCAGCAGCTTGGGCTGACCGCCGAGGCTCACGACACGGACGTCGCCACCTGGAACACCACCAAGAAGGAGCCCGGCTGGCACGGCGTCGTGATCTCGAGCGTCGACACTCTTAGCGGGCGGCTCGACGTCGCCGACGTGCTCAGCAAGGCGACCTTGTCTGCGGGGGTGTTGGGCACCGAACTTCACGTTCAGTGGGAGCGGTTCGCCGACGGGTTCGGCTGCCCGTTCTGCGACTTCGTCCGCGCTGAACCGCCGCTCACCCAAGCCGGCGTGTATTCCCAGGTCACCGGCATCCCGATCCCGCGAGTGCTCGCTCTGCTCCAGGACGGAACCGTCTTGGAGCCCTCCGATGTCGACATGGCGATTGCTGCTGGCCGCGTTCCCGCGCCGCGACGTGATGCTCTGGTCAGCGCCCCGCTAAGCGACTTGATCCGTCAGGCGTACGCCGAGGCCGAGATGCGTTCCCACGCCGACGCCAGTGCCGATGTGGCGAACGGTGACCGCGAGGTCATCGCGGTGGCGTCGCCACAGGTGTCCTGGTTCGCCGGTGCTCTGATCGCCGCCGAGCTGGTGAAGCACATGCTCGGCCTACCCACCGTTGACCGGCGGGTCGACCTTGACGTCGCCGGCCTGCCAGCCGGGATTGTGCGCCGGCCGCCCGCCGACGCAACCGGCACGTGCATCTGCCATTCCGGCGTACGCCGACGCTGGTACCGGACGATGTATGGCGACAGCGCTGCGACGGAAGGCGGATGTGCCTGATTCCTCAGCGGATCGAGTCGAAACTCACCCGTCCCATCCGGTGCATCGCCGATACTTGAAGAATGACCGACGCGCTGGCCGACGACCCGGATGACCCGGGTGAGGGTGCGCGCGTCTGCACCCCATCCGACGTCGGCGCACAGTACCTGCAGCACCACGAGTGGCTGCGCGAGGTTGCGAACCGATTCTTCGACGGCAGGCGGCCCGACATGGCCGATGAGGCGATCGGCCTCGTGTTTGCCCACCTTCTAGAGCTGGTCGAGGAGCAGAAGCTCACCGACCGGGGCGAGGGGTGGCGCGGCTACCTCCGCAGGGCGGTCCTGAATCGGTGCGTCGATCTGGTGCGCAGCGAGAAGAAGACCCAGGAGCGGTTCCCTCCCGGCGACCCCGAACAACCCCGCGTTATCGACCACGACCCGCTCGGGGAGCACGTCGCGGCTGAGGACGTCGCGAGAGGACGGCAGGAGAGACTGAACACCGCTGTCGAGAAGCTGACCGAGCGGCAGGTCACGATCCTCCGGTACGTCTTGAACGGCACGACGAACAAGCAGATTGGCGAGGAACTCGGCATCACTGGTCAGGGAGTCGGCGACCAGCTCAAGACCATCATCAAGAAGTGCCATGAGGAGGTGACGAGGGATGACTAACCCAGACCACGAGAAGACGTCCTCCGCGACCGACCCGTTCGTCGAAGCACTGCTCGACACAGTGGCCGGGCACCCAACGTCGGCCGACCTCACCGACGACGAACGTGACTTGATCGCCGCCATCGCACAATGGGCACCTGGGCTTCCAGAAGCACTTGCCGAACTCGACGCCGATACGAATCAGACGGGCGCGGCACCCGTGCGAGTCGACGACCCGATTGCTCAGATGCTTGGCCTCGTGGAAGACCCAGGAGTTGTCATCAGCGGCCGCCAGGTCGCCGCCTTACGAAAGTCAGCTGGCCTCACTGTCGGCGACCTCGCACAGCGCCTGAAGCAACGGGGCTGGGACGTCACTGCGAACACTGTCTTCTCGTGGGAACGCGACAAGCTCAATGCACCACCAGCAACCATCAACGCAGTTGCCGAGGTCCTGAATGTCGACACTGATTCGATCTTGACGACCAATCCACAGCGCGCTCAGACCCTGGATGTCCTCTTCGACGACGAAATGATTGCCGCCTTCCTCGACCAATGGTCCCGGGAGAGCAACGTCCCCGTCGAACGACTCGCTGAGCATTCCAAGCGACTACTTGCCACCGCTGGCAAACGCAACGCCACGTCTGCGACGCCTCAGACCCTCTTGGCGATCCTTCAGCACTTCAAGAACCTGCCCGATTTCGAGCATCCGGCGTGAGCACCCGCCGCGACCACGCACGTCGCCTCGTCGACGCTATCGAGCCGGCGCAACGTGCCGCCATTGCCAAGCACCCCATCACCGGCATCGAGAGCCTGGGCTACACCGTGGTTGCCGAGCCGGCTCTCACGTCCAGGCGAGGCGCCGGCGGCTTATGCGACGGGCTGTCCTTCGCCGAGCACAACACCGTCATGTACTCGCCGACCCCAGGATCGAGAAAAGAGAACTTCACCCTCCTTCACGAGGTAGGGCACATTCTGGTCGAACGCGACGACGACGCCCTCAACTGGCTCGCCGACCGTGACGACCCGGACTCCGAGGTCGAGCGCCTCTGCGAGGAAGTCGCCGCGAATCTGGTGATTCCTGAGAGCCTGCTTGATGACGTTGTCGGCACCGGTCCCATCACGGGCGAAGACCTGAAGGCGCTTGTTGCCCGATCGGCCGCCAGTGGCCCTGCATGCGCAATCGCGCTGTCGAATCGCCTGTCTTCAGGAGCGGTGGTCATTATCGACCGCGCCGCGGGCCGGGTCGTCCACTCGGCGCTCCGTGGCGACAACCTCACGGTCTACCCGTGGAGCAACACCAACGTTCCAGTCAACCATCCGTTGCTGGCGTTGCAGCCAGGTGACACGGCGACGAGGAAGACGTTCTGGACCGACGAGTGGAAACGCCGCCAAGAGTATTACGTGAGCGCAATCGCGACCGAGAAGCGCCTCTATGCAGTCTTCAGCACCTCCGACCTCTGGGGCGTTGAAGTATTCCACGGAGGTCCCCTCCCACCCGCGAAGTCGGAGGCACCTCGCCTCGGACTCCGCTGCCATTGCGGGTACGTTGGTCGGGCCTTCGGGTGGCCTTGTGCGACATGCAAGCGCCAGTATTGCCCAAGGTGCGGCGAGTGCGACTGCCCACGACGTGACCGAGCCCAAGGCATATGTACCAAGTGCTTCCTGCAAGCGCCCGACCTGGAAAACGGCGTGTGCGGTGAATGCAGGTAGCGCAATCCCCAGGTGGATCGTTTTGCATTGGATGTATCCGACGCCCGCCCCGCCGTGCCTTGACTGTTGAGTAGTGGTGCGTCCTTCGCCGCCTGACGGCGGCTCCGCGTCTACGCGGTGGCCACGGGATCGGCTATCTCGGGCCGTCCAAGCTGAGTGGGGCCCCACGCGGTCGCTTTGCCTCTCTGGCCGTCAAAAGGCGACCGGCTGCTACGTCCGCTTCCATCGACATTGCGACGGGCTGCCCCTTCCCGTCGAGGAGGCAAGTAGGCATGCGTCCAGGGCGAGCTTCGGTGTCACCGCGCATCCGCGCGAGCGCAGCCCAGAGCTCGAGGAAATCGACTTCGCTCATGAACGGCTCGATGACGCATTCCGCTGTGCCTTCGTCAAACGTGATGTGCAGCTTGGATCCAGCCTGTTGGACGTCGTAGTCCCGTTCGCGGGTCACCCACATGGCGATCGCCGCGAACAGTGCAGCCAGTTCCTGAAACTGAGCCGGATGGAGCTGGAGGTGCCGCGCGGCGTCCAGATGCTTCGTCTCTTGAGCGAAGTGGACGAAGGGCCCCGAAGTCCTCCAATCCCGTGAAGAGCGCCACGCCGCCAATTCGCAGAGCCAAGAACGGCACGTGAGGGATGTCGAGGTAGTCCCAGTTCAGCGATGCGTGACTCGCTGTCGAAGTCTGTGCAGGCATGATCACGCATGACCCGGGCGTGCCCGCATGAAGCATGCTCACGTCAATGCCGCGGAGCCCCTGGAGCATCAGGTGAAGAAATCTGAAGCGACTTAAGTCCTCTGGCGTGACTATCGGACCGGCGGCAGGGTCGCGCTGATCGACCGGCAGGGTGAGGTTGCGGAAGAGCAGCCCGTAGTAGATCTTGACCATCCACAGGTAGAGTTCCGCGGATGGCAGTTCCACTAGGGCACTAGGGCCAATGGCAAAGGCAGCTTGGACGCGATTCTCGACGCCTGCGAGGTGCTCGTTGTTGCAACGCTGGCAACAGGGGATGACGAGCTGGCGGTACTTGATGACCGTGCCGTTGAGAAGCGTCAGCGGCTCATTCCAGAGGTCAAACCTATTCAGCAGCCACTTCGGGAAGACATGCTCTTTGCTGCCTGTGGTGTCATCGATGTCGTCGCCGCAAAGGAAGCAGCGGGTCGCCGAAGGCCGCAGTCCTTGCTCCAAGACATATGGGGTCTCGACTGCCATGCCTTGAGTATCGACGATTCCGGCACCCAGCGATGCCAGCGCCGCGCGACTGCTTGCCGCGTCACACCGCCGCTTGTCGGGAGCACGAGCCAAAGAGGCCTCGACAACTACTCCCTGAGGCAGGGAGGGCCATGCCGGCCGGACGATGTTGAGCTCACCGCCTACGGTGGGTGCGTGTCTCACTCGTTTCCCGTTATTGACTGGGGCTCTGTCCCCGATTGGATCGCCGGGCTCGGGACCGCGGCCGCACTCTTCTTTGCGTTCGCAGGTTGGCGAATTGCCGTGCAAGAACGCCACGCCTCGGCCGCAGCTCAGAGAGAGCAGAACAACAGAGACCGGCGTGCACACGCACAACAGTTCACGTGCTGGGCGGCTGGCGGCAGCTCGACAAATGTGGCAGGACAGATTCAGTACGGGGTTAGCGTGCATGTCCTGAACAACAGCCCGCACACCTTCCTGAATGTGGAGGTGAAGGCAACCGCCCGCGGGCCAGGGAGATGGCGCGAGGAAGCCTCGGTGCTGTGGCCGCGCTTGACGCCTAGTCCAATCGCCGTAGATGAGAGTCAGCAGGTAACGGTGTTGCACGACGACACGGGCGAGCGTCCGTTGGTGATGCCGACCTGGAATACAGAGGCGCTCTTCACGGACGTCAACGGAGTCAGATGGCGCTATAAGAACGGGGCGTTTGATGAGGCGACCGAGACGACGCCCGCGCGGTAGAGACCGCAGGGCGCGACACGTCTTATCGCCGCGAAGGTGGGCAGCGCCTGGTCGAATCGCCCGGGATTCCGACCAATCAGACAGTCGCATAGGGCGGCAATCATGAGCGCAGGCCACCCATTAGGTGCCTTCCTCTCCGAGCCCAATACCTGGAAGATTAGGGTTTCAGATCGGGAGGCGAGATGATTCCTCCATGGCGAAGCAGACGACGGTGACCATCACCGATGACCTCGACGGTTCGGCCAATGCGAAGGAGGTCTCGTTCAGCCTCGATGGCCGGTCTTGGGTGATCGATCTCAGCGCGAAGAACCGTGCCGCCCTCGAGAAGGCCCTCAAGCCCTACATTGCCAAGGCGACCGAGCAGCGCGGCGCGGGCCGTCGTGGCAAGAGCACTGGGTCTTCATCGCGATCGAAGCCCCGCACGGACCTTGCCGCCGTCCGCGAATGGGCGAAGGCCAACGGGCACAAGGTCAGTGATCGTGGCCGAATCAGTGCCGACGTTCTCGCGGCCTACGACTCCGCTCGCTAGACATCGCGGAAGCATTTCGGCGTGGACTGAAGAAGCACCGTCCGTGCCCTGTCCGCCGGTGACGGTCAAGGCGCCTGCCGAGCCCACTCCTGGATGTGACCCGAACGGTGTTCTTGGAGACTGCACTGAGTTAGCGCGGCGGACTGGGTGAGTCGAGCTTCGACCTCACGGAATGCCGCGAACCATTCGACCGCCGCGGTCAGTGGGGCGGTCTCGGCGTAGCTTGCACGCTCGTGGTCACGCAGGGCCTGCAGTGCTTCCACCATTCCGTTGTGCCTCTCCCAACAGGGTGGGATGACTCGGGTATCGATAGCGAATCTGCGCACAAGCTCGGGCACCCACTCCCGCAGCTGGGTCATGGCTCTGTCGCGTTCTCTCGCGGTGCGTGACGGCAGGTGCGTCGGGCCGTGCAACAGGTCAAAGTCCGGGTCGTCGGCGCTATCGCCGAGACGCAGGCACTGTTGGTCCTTCATGATGCCGGCGTCGAGTTGGTGGAAGGGGGACGTGCCGCTGATCGACCCTGGCGGAGGAGAGCGATGATGCCGATGCTCGCTTGTCGGCGGCCCAAGCGCCTCCATCCGGCATGCCGCTCGAGAATCTCGTGCAAGCGCCGATGGTGCGGGGCGCACAGTGGCACCAGGTCACGGTCGTCTTCATCGCCGATCCGCATGTAGGTCAGGTGGTGCAGGTGCCCGCTGCGGATGCTCCAGGCCCGGTCGCAGACCACGCACAGGGGCGGGGTGCCGTGCGAGGTCAGCCACGCGGCATACCAAGCTTTGCGTCGCGCCCGCCACGAGTGGGAAGCGAGGTACGCGTCGTATACGGCCCGGCGACGGATGCGGCCCCGTCGGTCACGATGCTCTGATGTGCGCACGGCAAATCGCCTCCTCGAGACCGTGACGGCTGGCCTGTAGGGCCTTGGCGTCCTTTCGCTGGATCCACGGATGCAGGGTCAGCATGATCGGTCGGGCCGATCGCAGCAGCAGGATCGCGGTGCCGAAGGGAAGGGTGCGTAGGCGGCCGGGATCGATGATTGGCACCTGATGAGTGCTGGTGGACGTGCTGCGTCGCCCGTCCGGACCGGTACTCGTGGAGGTCTGGCGGTCCGGGCGCTGGCCGATGAGCTTGGACAGATCCTCCAGGTCGCGGGCGTTGGAGCCGCCGCCGAGGACGACCTTGACGATGGCGGCGTCCCAGATGGCGTTGGCTTCGTGTTCGCCCCACACGGCGCGGGCTTGGGACAGCGACTGCAGGGCGACGATGGTGGAGATTCCTGTGCCGCCGCCTTCGGACATGAGCGACGGCAGGGAGGGCAGCGGGTAGTTCGCGGCCTCGTCGAGGATCAAGGCCAGCGGCGGGTCGAGGCGGGACCCGGGGGAGCGCGCCGCGAGTCGCCGGGCGGTTTCCACGACGTCCTCGACGAACGCACCGACGATGCCGGCGGTGGCCGCCGTACCGGTGGAGGTGCCAATCAGATAGACGGTGCCCTGCTCTCGCAGGAATCGTTCGGGGTCGAAGTGCTCGTGCGGCGCGGGCGAGAGGGCGTCGAGGACGCGGGGGTCGGCCATGGCGGAGAACGCGATGGTGACCATCGACCAGACTGAGTCCCGTTGGCGAGGGTCGGCGTTTGTGATCGACTCGAGGGCTTGCTTCCAGCCGGCGGCAGCGTGCGGGTGTTCAGACAAGGTCATGACGGCTTCGCGGGCGTGGGCCGACGACAGCGACCAGCGGTACAGCTCGGTGGCGGAGCATCCGGCCAATGCGGCGGCGTGGAGCAGGCACCGGACCGCCTGCTCGGCCGAGGCCTGCCAGAAGCTCGAGTCCGTTGTGCCCGAGGCCGTGCCAGACGTCAACGCCTTGGCGCGGACCATCGCGATGTGTGGATCCTCGCACCCGCGGATTGGCGACCACCGCGTGGCCGACGGTATGCCGTGTGCGAGCCCTTGTGGGTCGAACACCGCCACGGGCCCTTCGTGGGCACGGGCTTGCATCGTTGCGGTGAGGTTGTCCGGGCGAGTGCTCGTCGTGATCACCGCACCGGGGGAGTCGAGGATCATTGGAATGACCAGGTGCAGACCCTTGCCTGAGCGGGGCGGCCCGAGCAGGACTACGGAATCCTCGATCGAGGCGTAGCAGGAGTGGCCACCTGCCCGTCCCACCTCATGCCCGAGGTCGTGGACAGTGGCGTGGGCCTTTCCCGGCCGGAGGACCCCGCCCCGCTTGGTCAGCCGGCGATGCCCGGCGGCATGGGAGATCTCGCTGGATCGCGCGGTGCCGGGAAGGTAGGCCCCGCTGTTGGACGCCGGGCGCTCGATATGGCGCAGGACCAGCAGCCCAGCGGACATAGCAACCAGCACCACGCTCCCCGTGACAGACCAGTACACCCACGGCGGACCGACCGGCGTACCCCAAGCCCGCCCGGGATCGGACGCGTCGCTCAGGGCCGCGAACGGAGGGCCGAGCCGCGGCTGGAGCCAGCCGTGTCTGGACAAGGCAGTGCTCGCCGCCGCGGCTGACCAGAGGACACCCCACAGCACCCCGCCGGCCAGCACGAGGGTCACAAACATCGCGTCGGATGTGGCACCTGGACGCTCACGCATAATCGCTCCCTCCGGAAAGTCCGTCAGCGAGACAACGGGACGGAGGGGGCACCTTTGGTCGGTCAGGCTGGGTCAGGCGTACCAGCGGGTCAGCAGACGGATCACGTCGTTGCCTCCCGCACCATGCGGAGGTCGGTGTCGAAGACGGCCATCTCGCCGTTGGTTGCGGTGTGGCGTACGACGAAAGCCCGTTGGCCGACTCGCCAGAGTCCCTCTCCGCGTTGGAGATCCGGGAGCTGGGATCGCTCTGCGACTGAAAGCCCTAGCTCCCTTGCAGTCAGCGGCGACTCGGATACTTCCTGCTGGTAGATGATCTTGGTCGAGCAATCGCCAAGGAGTCCTCTGGCCAGGGCGCGAGCCTCCGAGCTGGCGTCGCCGACGGCGTCGAGATCCGATAGTCGGTGGACGATGAGCAAATTGGCGATGCCCAAGCCGCGAGAGAGCTTCCACTGTGACTGCATGCGGGCAAGCAGCGCCGGCTGGCGCATGAGTCGCCAGGCCTCGTCGTAGATGACCCATCGCTGTCCCGCGTTGGCGTCCGTGAGGGCAGCCTCCATCCAAGCGGAGGCGCAGGTCATGACCATGGCGAGCAACTGATTGGAACCTTGGACGCCAGAAAGGTCCAGCGAGATCATCGGCAGGTCAGGGTCGAACGGAACGGTGGAGGGTCCGTCGAACAAGCCGGCGAGGTCTCCAGTGACCAGTCGCCTTAGTGCGTGTCCGATGTCCCTACCGTCTCGGGTGAGCTCTTCGACTGTTGCGCCCACCAAGTCCTCGACCGGGCGGAGGAGTGCCTCGACCACTGCCGGCAAGGTGGGGTCCGTGTTCCAAGCCACGGCCTGGGCCAGTGCCGCATCCAGGGCGGTGTGTTCGACGGACGCGAGTGGTCGACCCAGAGCGGACTCAGTCAGTGAGCCGAGCAGTGCACGGCGGCGGGTGGCGACCACCTGACGCCATTCCTCGTCCTCGACGCCCTTGAGCCGAGGTCCGGGGTCGAGCGGGTTGAGCCGGTTGGGTGACCCGGGTCGTAGCTGGATGGCCGTCCCTCCCACGGCTTGGGCGACGGCGGACCACTCGCCCTTCGGATCCCCGGGCACATACACCTTGCGGCCGAAGGCGATGGACCGCGTTGCCATCGACTTGGCGAGGAAGGACTTGCCCTTGCCCACGACTCCGGCGAGCAGGCAGTTCGGATTGGTGATGACGCCTTGCCGGTACAGCTCCCACGGGTCGAAGCAAAACCCGCCACCGGACCAGGCGTCCTGGCCGATGAACACGCCTTCGTTCCCGAGGCCGGCCTCGGCCAGGAAGGGGTAGGCGCCGGCGAGCACGTCCGAGGTCGCCCGGTGTGGGCCAAGGCGTAGTCCGCGAAGCGGGCGGAGAGCCTCGGCGCCCGGTTCGCCGCGAGCCGGGAGTAGGGCGCGTGCTTCAGCGGCGTGGTGCCCCTGCGCGCCGCGCCTAACGCGGATCGTGGCGGCCCGCATGTCAGTTGACCCTCCGTGCGAGCGGCAGCGCCGCCGCGGCATACGCCCTGGCTTGTTGGCCGACCATGCGCCTGGTCTCGCAGCCGCACTGCACCGCAGCGCGTTCCATTTCGGCGAGCGCCGCGTCGAGCTCGTCGACGGATGCTGCGGTGACGGCGATGAGGCCACTGAACCGCATGTCAGCGTGTCCGTTGAGGAGCGCCCTCTCGCGGTCGAGCACGTCGGACCACTCGGCCGCGTCGGACAGGTCGGCCAAGGCCCCCAGGCGGGCCTTCTGCGACGCGTCAGTGGCGTACTCGACCTTTGATCGGCGGATGTCGCGCATCGCGGCGGCGGTGGGGACCGGGGAGGCGGTGATGGACAGTGTCTTGCGCACTCCGGGACGGAAGACCAGGGCATGCAGGAAGGAGGGCGGCGCGTCGACACGTGGCCACTCGTTGATCCACAGAACAGCCGAGTAGCCGCTGTCGTGGCGCAGGTGGTCCCAGCGTTCGTCGATGGCGACCGGCCCGGCGGTCCCCAGGGACCGCGCGGTCGCTGTCCACGGACCCGCTCCAGGGTCGTAGGTGGTGCGGATGGTGGTGGCGAGCTCGGATTCGTCGAGCCAGCAGGCCAGGTGGACCTCGGCGCTGCGCAGTCCGGCCTCGAACGCGATCATCTCCTGGCGCAGGGCAGCCGCCGCACCGCGCGTGCCGCGACCGTGGCGGCGGATGTATCCGCTGGCGGCCTTGAGGTCGAGGGACAGGGCGATCAAAGTGCGGTGGGTGGAGGCGGCCGGCGCACAGGTGCGCATGAGCTCCTCATACTCGCGTACGGCCCACTGAGCACTGTTCTTGCGTCCGGCTTGCTGCCACCATCCGGTGATGCCGGCGCCGGAGTCCGGGAGTGAAACCTCCAGGACCTGGATACGTGCGATCGAACCGGAGTTCGCGAGGGACGCAAGGGTGCGCCCCCACCCGTGGACCCGTCGGGCTTGTTCGTCCGGGGAGAGAAGCACGTACGCCGGGTGGCGGACCAGGGCGACGGCGGTAAGGGTCCCGGCATGGGCGTCGTGGACCATCGCGGTGCCGGTCTCGCCATCGATGTGGAATCGGAGCGCGGCTGCATCCCCGGGCAGCGCCATGGTGCCCGAAGGACGCGGATGGTCGGGCCGAACGCGGTGCCGTGTCTGGCCGTGCAGCCGTCGCCATGCAAAGTGTCCGGCAGTCGGAACGGTCTCGATGGCGGGACGCCCATGCCAGGGCGCGAACGCCAGTGACAAGAACGTGATCCACAGCGGGGCGGAGACTGCAGCGCCGGACGGGCCGAGCATGAAGAGCATGGGAATGGCGGTCGCGGCGGCTCCTGCTATGCACACTACCCGCGGGGCCGAGAAGCCAAGGAGCAGTCCGCGGCGGGGGAGTCTGCCGAACCTGACCGTGGCCGCAGCGGTCATAGTGGGTGCGGTGTCGGTCATCACTCTGCTCCAGTCGAATCCGAACGTGGGGGCTGTTGTGGGGAGGGGTTGACGGCCTTGGTGCCCTGCGCCCTGGCGAACTGGGCGCGCCCGAGGTCGAACCTGGGTGGCGCGGCTGGCGCGGCGCTCGCGGCCACAGCGCTCGAGGAGCTCCGTTGCGGGATGCCGGCCTGCGCCGATGGTGGTGGACCGATTCGGCCGGGGCGGCCCGCAGCGAGGCTGCCGAGCGAGCTGGCAGTCCACGCCATCGAAGACACCTTCTGGGGTGCGGCGATTGCGGCGTGTCCACCCGCGGTCACCTGGCCGACGCTGGCGTGGGCAGCGTGGAGGGTGTCGCCGGCGAAGGAGAACATCCGCATCGCCATCCAAGGCGCGAAGCCGCCCATCATGAGGATGAGGCAGCCTGCGGCGAGCTGCGTGGTGCCCTGACCGATTCCTCCCCCGTCCTGACCGGCGCCGTTGAAGACTGCCAAGCCGATGCTGAGGATGATCACTAGCAAGAGCTTGGAAACGACCATGGCGCAGACAAACTCGATCCAGCGGCGTACCCAGGCGCGGGTGATGTCCGCCGTCGCTCCGGCGAAGGCCAATGGGGCGAGGACCGCCGCGATGACCAGCACCATCTTCCGCACCATCATCGCTGCCCAGACGAGGACCACCGCGACGAGGACGAGGAGGGAGAGCAGCAACAGCGCGGCGGGTGATTGGACGTTGGCCATCTGCGTGAAGGCGAACTTCTGGCCGAGACCCTCGACATTGGTTCCCAGCATGTGTTGCACGTATCCGGCGCTGAGCGCGTCCACGACGCCCAAGAGTGTGCGCGTGACGCCGATGGCGAGTGCAGAGCCGAGGAAGCTCACGAGCAGACCGGAAAGCGCTCGTCCGAGGCCGCCAGGCTCGCGACGGAGAACAGAGGTGATCACCTGTATGACAAAGAGCGCCAGGCAGAGGACGCCGGCGATGGCGGCGGTCGTGGCGACCTCACGCAGCAGGTGCGGGTCGGCAAGGTTCAAGGTGGTCGCGTCGTTGATCTGCTTCCAGAGCCAAGTGGAGGCGTTCAAGGCGGCCTCGCTGAAGGAGTCCGCAACCCGGCCGAAGGCGCTGTCCACCGCGTTGCTGGCTTGTCCTCGGATGTACTGACCTGCTTGGCAGAGCGGGTCAAGCGCCTGAAGTCCATCGCACGTCATGACGTGCCCACCGGTATCGCGGTGTAAGTGACGGCGCCCACGAATCCCCAGGTGCTGCGAGTGGGCGGGCCCTCGAACTCGAGGCCGAGCTCGACACTGGTCCTTTCGGCCTCGGAGCGCCCGTCAACCGTGGTGGTGAGGGTGACCTCAGCGCTGACGATGCGTGCGGTGATGCCGGGGTCGGTGATGCGGCCGGCCTCGACTGCGTTGGTCCAGGTCATGGGTTCGGTGATGCGAAGGATGCGCACCGAAGTGCGGGCCTCCCTGGCGGCGAGCCTTGCCCACTCGTTGGTGGCAGGGATCGGTGCTGGCCCATCGTGAGCGTCGGTCACCGAGAACGCGGCCCACCGGTCGCGAAGGTCTGGGGGGACCAGACCGACCACGAGAGGCTCCTCAGTGCGGGCCGACTCTGCCTGGACCCAGGACACCCACTCCCCGCGGGGGCGCCGATAGTCCTGCTCAAGAAGCTGCGTGGTGAAAGCGGCCGCATAGAGGTCGGTTTGCTGGACCGCGTCGCCCGTGATCCGGGGGAGCGGTGACCTGGGGTCCGCCGTAGGCGTCGCGCGGAGCCGAGCGATCTCGGCGTTGAGCTCGGACTTCCGGACGCCCAACTCCTCAGCCGGGTTCGGGGGCTCGGCACTGGGGCTGCTCACCGACGAGGCGGTGGGCGACGGTGCAGGCTTCGCAGTGGCCGGGGTAGCTCGATGCCGTCCTCCCAGCACGGCGACGGTCATGACAGTGCTCGCCACCAGCAGCGTCAGGATGGCGGCTCCTGCGCCGATGAGGCGCAGTGGCGTCCTCGGGCGTGGGTGGCTGTGCATCAGTGAATCGCCGCGCCGGCGTCGTTGAAGAAGTTGACGAGGGTGTTTGCGGCCCCGATGAGCAGTGCGGCGGCTCCGGCGATCAGCACGCCGTTCTTGCCGCGGCCGGCGATGTGGGGGTTGGAGGAGTTGGAGCCGATGGCCCAGGTGATGGCTGCGATGGCCACACCGGCAACGGCGGCCACGAGGCCAAGGGTGAGCAGGGCGCCGGTCATGTGGCTCAAGGCCGAGATGCCGGGGAGCCCGTCCGTGTTGGGCTGGACGTCGATCTGGAGGAGTGCCATGACGATGCCTCTCGTGTCGCGGCAGGCTGGTCCCGCGCGGTGATTGGTCTACGGACCCGAGGGGGCAGCATTCGCGGTTCACGCGATGTGTCGCAGAGCCGAGATGCCGCCGGAAGCAAAGGCGGATAGCGGCGTGACCCTCACGACGTCGCCGGTCTTGGGGGCGTGGACGACGAGGCCACGGCCGATGTACATGCCCATGTGCGCGGGGGAGGCGAGGGAGCCTGCGCTGCCGGGGATGAGGACGAGGTCGCCCGGCTGAAGGGCCGCGATCGTGGTGGAAGCGCCGTCGCGCATCTGGTCCCAGGTCGTGCGGCCGAGGTGATAGCCCGCAAGGGACCAGGCGGACTGGGTCAGCCCTGAGCAATCGAACCGGTCGGGTCCGGTGGCTCCCCACAGGTAGGGCTTGCCACGCTGGGCGAGCGCGTAGGTCACGGCGATATGGGCTGCGCGGGACGCGGTTTCGGGGATGACGTAGCCGGAGGGGAGCCCGTGTCCTGGACCGGCCGCCGCAACGACCTCTGCTGCGTTGTCAAGGCCCCCACACGAATCTGTGGATGACGTCGTGCCGATGACGTCGACGACATGTTGGGCTCGTGTCAGCTGAGCCAGGTAGTTGCCGCCGTAGAGGTTCGATCCCTGGTTGGCGGCGGTTGGCCGACCGTCAAAGGCGGACCGTTGCACCTGCTGGGCAGCGACCCAAGGCGGCAGCGTCGACCAGCCGTTGAGCGCCATGAGCTGGTCAAGGAAGGCGTTCGTCGAGGTGACTGGGTCCATGCGGGCCGCTGCCGTGCCCCAGCCGGCGCGCTGCTGGAACAGTCCAACCGAGTCGTGATCGGTGCCGACGCCCTGACTGGCCAGCGTCGAGGCATCGGCCACCGCAGGGTTGCCCAACACGCGGAGGTCTGACTCCGTGATCGCGACGTCCATGGCGACCAGGGCGGCGCGCCTGCCTCCACGTGCGGAGGCCACGGACGTGATCGTGCGGGCGTTCTGCGCCTGGACGGCCGAGAGGCCCGCGACCGGACCGGAGGTCGTGCAGAGCGGCATTCGGTCCGTGTTGGGTCCGATGGCGCACACGAGAACGGCGACCGCTCCCAGGGAGGCGGTCAGGAGCGCCAGAGCGGCGGCAGCGATCTTGGCAAGGGTCACGTCCGGTCAACAGCAGTGACGGGGCAGCATCCGCGGGGGTTCCCGGCTGTCACCGTTAGGGGGCACAGTGGAGGAGTCCAGGAGTGCTGGGAGGAGTTATGCGGCTCAAGCGGCGGGTTGCCGAACCGGCGAACAGCCACGCCCTTGAAGCCAGCGATGACGCGCGCCATCTGGCGATGGAGATCGCCGGACTGCAACTGGCCCGAAGAGTCGACCCGGTGGGGATGAGGGTCGTACTCGAACCCGAGGAGTCTGCGTGGCGTCAGCTCGAGGATCTGTGGTTCCGGGTCATGGTGCACGGATTATGGAGTGAGGCCGCACCGGGAACGGCGCTGCTTACGAACCGACGCCTGCTGGTTCGGTTGCGCAGCGGAGAGGTGTTGTCGTTGTGGTGGGGCTCACTCGTGGGCTTTGATCCTGACCTGAGCCGCAGCCACGTCGTCCTCGACTACGGTGACGGCTCGCCGCGCGTGGTGACCGGGCCGGGCGCTGCCCAGGTCGCGGTCGCAGGCATCGCTAGCCTCTACGGTGTCGAGGCACTCACAACCCATCCGGCGCTGGACCCCATCAGGCGCATGGCGCCGACCGTGGGATGACGAGGTGGACCTGGCGTCGCACATACTCACGGCGGGCTGCGTCCAAAGGTGACCGCTCCGCATACAGCCTGATCAAACCGGGCCATCCGCTGGCGGACCCGGCCATGAGGCGGTGAATCACTCTCAGTTCGGCTCTGCTGTAGTCCAGGTGCGCGAGCATCCGGCGCGTGCAGGCGCGCGAGTTGCCACCCGCCCCCAGCGGAGAGATGGTCTCGAGTGGGTCGCCGGCGCCACGTGCGCGCGCCGCCTCGAGGCGCGACACGTACAGATCGAAGGCGGTGGCGAGCTTCAGCGCTTCAAACTCCTCGACGGCGATGCCGGTCCGGGTGACGGCCCAGTCCCTGAAGGTCAGATAGTCGTTCATGCGACATCGATCTCCTCCGGGCCGCTCCACGTGAGCCGCTGTCCTGCGGGCACCCCTGTGACGCCGTGCAGTAGGTCCGACTGGGCGGCACGAGCGGAGCCGTGGCCCGTCCTGGTCGCCACGCCGCGCAGCATGACGAACAGCCCGAGCGGCGAGAGGCTGCGGGCCCATTCCTCATGATTGGTGAGCCACGTCATCGCAATGATGAGTTCCTCGCTCGCCTGCTCGTCCGTGACCAGGTACGGCTTCTTGGACCCGAAGGGCCGGACCATCCTCCATCCCCGTGTGCACACTTCCTGTTGGACCGTGAGCCAAAGTGCCTCCCGCGCGGGTGTCTCCAGCTTGAGGTCGGGACAAGCGCGAAGGGTCGCGTGGATGGCACGGCCGGCGCGTTCCTGCTCGTCGCGCGGGATGTCGATCTCGTCGGCGTGCTCCTCAGGATCTGCGTAGAAGGCCTGAGCGACCGCGGCCGCCTCCTCAGAGTCCTCACGACCCACCGTGCTCGACTTGTCAAGGACTTCCGTTGCTACTCTGGTCGTCTCGCGGGTGATTGGATTCCGTTGTGGTGCTGGCGCGTTCATGGGTTCCCCCTGCTCTCGAGTGGGCTCTTTCTAGGCTTACTCTCGTGGCGAGCAGGATCGAACAAAAGGTACATACCTGGGGATAACTTTGATGTCCCCCATGTCCCCTGTGTGTTACCTTCGCAAATGACTCCATCCGCATGTATCTGCCAGAGCAGAAAGGGCGGTCGATGGCGTCACAGGACTGGTGGCAGCGGCTCAGGCGAGACCGCGAAGCCCGGGGGTTGTCCCAGCGACAGGCCGTCCGGGAGTTCATCGCTCATGCCGACCACTACATGCCTTCGGACCTTGAGTCGGTCCTGACCTCATGGAAGCGCTGGGAGCGCGGAGACATTGGGGTCCCTTCGGCGGAGAACCAGCAGGCGATCGCGGCGATGTTCGGGACGGCCGTGGATGCCTACTTCGGACCATCGCAGCCGGGCGGTCCGCCACCGCGGCTGAGTGATGACGAGACGCTCGAACTGGTGCAGCGGCTGCGTTCGTCGAGTGTCGACCCGGCCACCCTGGAGCTGGCGCAGGTCATGACCGATCGCCTGTGCACCGACTACGCCTCGAGGCCGGGAGAGGAGGTCCTCGATGAGGCGCAGAGGTGGCTCGCCGAGATCGCTGCCTTGAAGGACAAGCCGATGCGATACCAGCAGCTCGGGGAGGTCTACACGCTCGCCGGCTGGCTCTCCCTTCTGGTTGCGTGTCTCCACTACGACCAAGGGGACGAGCGAGCAGCCGAACAGGCACGCGCGGGCGCCATCATGCTCGCGAAGGAGATCGGGCACAGCGAGATCCTCGGATGGGCGCAGGAGATCCGCGCCTGGATGGCGCTGACCCGCGGTGACTACTACGGCGTGCTGGAAGCGGCCAAGGCTGGATTGCGAGAGACCAGGCGGCATTCCGTAGCGGTGCAGCTCGAGGCGCAGGCGGCCAAGGCATGGGCGCGCCTCGGCCGACGACGCGAGGTCGAACTGGCTCTTGATCGTGGTCGTGCCGCGTTGGACCAGCTGGACTATCCAGTCAACCCGCGCAATCACTTCCAGGTCGACCCCTCGAAGTTCGACTTCTATGCCATGGACTGTTATCGCGCAGTAGGCGACGACATGCTGGCGATGGCCATGGCGGAGGCGGTGCGCGCGACCAGCACATCGCCGGGCGGCGACGTCATCTCGCCGATGCGGCTCTCTGAGGCGGAGCTGACCAAGGCGACGGTGCTCGCTCGGGCTGGTGAGGTCGATCTGGCTACAGCCGCGGCCGAAGCAGGACTCGATGGCGACCGCCGCTCGCTGCCATCACTGCTGATGGTCGGCAGCGAGGTGGCGAACGAGCTGCGGCGGCTGCATCCCCGAAATGAGAACGCCCTCGAGTTCAGTCACCATATCTACCTGCTCGGCCACCCAAAGGCGAACGGTCACAGTGGCTGACTCAGGGTCCCGGCGGGTTGCGCCAGACGGTGCTTAGGTCTCGGGAGGCGAGTTCCGCGCAGTGCCGATGCCGGGGTTCCTTGGTTCCGTGGCAGCGTCGGCGCGCTTGACCCTTTGCCGCAGCTCACGCTCGTCGAGCTCGAGTAGGGATGCTGCACGACCGACGCCGGAGATCGAGGTCAACGTTGCCTGCGCTTCGGCGAGCTCGATGTCCACCGCGTTGACCCGCTCCTGGAGGGCCTCTTTGCGGCGTGCCACTGTCATGACGACCCGTAGTGCCTGCGATTCCGCACGTTGCGCGGCGAGCAGGCGTCGTCTGGCAGCCTCGTCCGTCTGGTGCCGGCTCATCGGAGATTCCTGAGGGTGTGCATGTCTGGACAACGGAGTCAGAGGGGCACCATGCGTGCAGCGGAGGTCCGTCGGTCCATGATCGGCGCGGTCTGCCGTGGATGGTCAAGGCCGTCGCAGGCGCCGGGCGATGCCAGGGCTCCAGTGGCTGACGCTCTAATCACCGGGCGGAACACTGCGGCGTGGGCGAGGCCAACACGTGAGCACGGCATCCACCAGCTCGGTGCGGTCCCGCCGCTGGGTGTCACCTCCGAAGCCGATGCGAGCACACCCCGGTCCATGCCCCTTCCCGACCACCGACTCACCTCGCGTCGCCCGCCCTCGCGACCACTCGCCGCCACACCCGACCCCGCCAACGTCTCCGACCACCCGGGCTCCGCTCCGAATGACAGCGTCTCCGACTCAACCGGAGCCACCCTTCCATCCGCGCCACACTTCAGGCACTGGAAGTGGACCGCGGCCGCCGGCGCGCCGGATGGTGCCCCATCGATCCCGTTGCCCGGGTGTGACGATGTCGATGCGGCGGATGACGCTGGGGGCCGGGTTCCGGTATCTGATGTCCTCGGTCGTTCGCTCGGACCGGCAGGGGCCGACGGCGGACCCTTTGACGGCGTACTACACCGCGGAGGGCACGCCGCCGGGCCGGTTCCTGGGCGCCGGGCTGGCCGGCCTGGATGGCGGGAAGGGCGTCGGGCCTGGGTCTGTGGTGAGCGAGGAGCACCTGTGGCGGATGCTCGGGATGCTGCAGGACCCGGTCACCGGCCAACCGTTGGGCAGGCCCCCCACGATCGAGCTGCCTGACGGCCTGAACACGGGCGGAAGGAATGGGCGTCGCGCGTCGCGAACCGTGGCGGGATTCGACCTGACCTTCTCGGTCCCCAAGTCGGTGTCGGTGGCGTGGGCGCTGGCCGACGGCCCCACCCGGGAGCGCATCTACGCGGCGCACGAGGCGGCGGTGGAGTTCGTCATCGGCTACGCCGAACGTGAGGTGGTCACGACCAGGACGGGCAAGGGCGGGGTCGTCTCCGAGCCGGTACGCGGCGTCGTGGCTGCGGGCTTCGACCACTGGGACTCCCGCGCCGGGGACCCGCAGCTGCACACCCACGTGGTCGTGCTCAACCGGGTCCAGGCCGCCTCCGACGGCGGGTGGCGCACTCTGGACTCCCGCGCGCTGTTCAAGGCCAACGTCGCCCTGTCGGAACTGTACAACGGTGCGCTGATGGACCTGCTCACCGCCGACCTCGGCTGGGCTTGGGAGGCCCAGCACCGTGCCCGGGCAACGTCCCCGACGTGGGAGGTGGCCGGTGTCGTCAAGGCGTTGCGGGAGGAGTTCTCCCGACGCTCGGCCTCGATCAACGACGCCACCACCGGTCTGATCGCCTCCTTCGTGGCCTCCCACGGGCGTCAACCGAGCGCGCCGGAGGTGATCCGGCTGCGGCAGCAGGCCACCTTGGCCACCCGCCCGGACAAGCAGCTGCACCCGCTGGCCGAACTGGTGCGCGTGTGGCGCCGCCGAGCCGAAACACACCTGGATGCCGAGCCCACCGCGTGGGTCGCGACCTTGGCGAACCGGTGCGACCTGCCCGCCCTGCACGCCGCGGACCTGAAGGAGGGGATGCTGCGCGACGCCGCGTGGGTGGTGGTCGATGCGGTGGCGACCCGCCGCGCCACGTTCACCCGCTCCAACGTCCTGGCCGAGGCACTGCGCCAACTTCACGGCATACGGTTCACCACCCCGCACGAGCGCACGACCGTGGCCGAACGCGTCACGGCTCTGAGCCTGGAGGCGTCGGTGCAGCTCACCCCTCCCGAACCCCCGATTCGCGTCCCGGAAGGCCTGCAACGCCCCGATGGGTCCACGCTGCTGCGCGCCCGGGACGCCACCATCTACACCACCACCGCCGTCCTGACGGCAGAGGAGCGCCTGCTCGAGGCTGGCCGCGCCACCGACGCGCCCACCGTCCCGCAGGAGATCGCCGCCGCCGTGACTACCGATCTGCTGCCCGGCCACGAAGGGCGCCGGCTCAGCGCCGAGCAGGCCGACGCGGTATGCCGCGTGGTCACCTCCGGGCGCGCTCTCGACGTGCTCGTCGGCGCCGCGGGAACAGGGAAGTCCACGGCCATGGCCGGCGTCCGTGCGGCCTGGGAGGAGGTGCACGGGCGGGGGAGCGTGCTCGGGTTGGCGCCGTCCGCGGCCGCCGCCGAGGTCCTGGCCGAGGCGGTCGGGGTGTCGACGGAGAACACCGCCAAGTGGCTGGTCGAACACGCCCGCACCGACTCCCGCCTGACCGAGCTCGCCTCCCTACGGGACAAGCTCCGCGGCGCATCACCGTCGCTGCGCACCCGGGCCCTGACCCGGCGGGCCCGGGAGGTCCACGCCGAGCTGAACCGGTGGCGGCTACGCCCCGGACAGCTGGTCATCGTCGACGAAGCCTCCATGGCCGGCACCCTCGAACTCGACCACCTCACCACCATCGCCCGCGAGTCCGGTGCCAAGCTCCTGCTCGTGGGCGACCCGGCGCAGCTGTCTCCGGTCGCAGCAGGAGGCGCGTTCCGGCTCCTGGTGACCGACCGGGGGGACGCCGCCGAGCTGGTCGACGTGCGCCGGTTCCGCAACGAATGGGAACGCGACGCCAGCCTCGCGTTGCGCGACGGGCGGCACGCCGCCGCAGTGCCCTACTTCGCCCACAACCGCGTCAGCGACGGCGATCGGGACACCATGATCGAGGCGCTCTATCAGGCGTGGCGCGCCGACAGCCGAGCCGGCCGCACCTCTCTTATGGTCGCCGCCGACGCAGCGACCGTGACCGAGCTCAACCAGCGCGCCCGGGCCGACAGAGCGGCCGCCGGAGACGTATCGGAGACGGGGGTCACCACGGGGGACGGTACGACGATCGGCGCCGGAGATCTGGTCGTCACCCGGCTCAACCAGAGGGACCTCCACGCCGCCAGCGGGTGGGTCAGGAACGGGGACCGGTGGAGCGTCAGCGCCGTCCACGACGATGGTTCGCTGACCGTCCACCGGCCTGGCAGGACCGCTACATTCACCCGGCTGCCCGCCGAGTACGTGCGCGACCATGTCGAGCTCGGGTACGCCACCACGGCCCACCGTGCCCAAGGCCGCACGGTCGACACCTGCCACGCCTACGTCAGCGCCGCCACCGTCCGCGAACCCCTCTACATCATGGCAACCAGAGGCAGGGAGACCAACCACCTGTACGTCGACACCAGCTACGACCCCGACACCGAAACCGCACACGCGGTCGTGGAACCGGCGACGCCCGAGGAGGTGCTCCGCAGGGTCCTTGAGACTTCCGGTGCCGACCTCTCCGCGACCGAGACTCGCACCGCGGAGATGCGTGCGGCCATGAGTCCGGCACGCCTCGAAGCCGAAGGGGCCGCCATCCAGAACCACCGACACCAACAGCGCTACACCAAACTGCTTTTGCAGGTAGGGGTCTCGCGCGACGAGATCACAGTTGCAAAGAAGGCGGACCGCTGGCGCCCTCTACTTGCCCAGATGCGCCATGCCGAAGGCCTGGGCCTCGACCTTGAGGCGGCAGTTCCGGTCATGCTGCGTGCTGACCCTTCTCGCTCACTAGTCGGATTCGAAGACGAAATACGGTCTTGGTGTTGTCGTCGTGAACGTAGTGGCCTCCCGGCCAACGGGATCGCACTCAGGGCAGTGCCAGTCGTCGAAGCTAGCCCAGGGCCGGGCCTTGAGCGGTGAACAGATCGGTGCGTCGTCCACCCCCCGGTGCACGGTGGGCCGCCGCGACTTTGGGCGCTGCCGACAAGGGCCTCCGTTGGCGGTTCCGCCACCTACAGGAGACCGACCCAACGACGTGCCTCCCGCCGTGACGGACCCTCACGCATCATCGACGACCTTGAACTGACAACCCCGTCTTGCATCCCCTCGTTCAACAACGAACGCCTGCACTCCACCCTCGACTATGTCCTACCCGAGCAGTTCGAGACCGCCTACCAGCGTCAGATCAACGCCCGACGGCACCGCTGCCGGGAGAACTGACCTGCCACTAATCCCGGGACGGTTCATAGCGCTTGCCACAGTGGCACGTACGTTGCGAACCGCGGCCACCACATGGGAGGCGACCGCCGAAGAGGCGCGGTGGTGGAGGTGGTTGCATTGGCGATGCAGCCGAGAGGGGCGATGGCCACGACCATCGCCCCTCTCATCTGTGCTCCCCCCGATGGGTCAGTCAGCAGCGACTACGGGAGCCGGGCTCTCTTGCTCGGTCGCCGCTCGAGTACGGGCAGGCTCTGATGCGCCCTGCCGATTCAGGGCGAAGCAGAGACCTCCACCCACGACCAGACCGATCGGCCAGGAGAAGTGTGCGAGTGAGGACAGAGCAGGCAGGTACGCCACTGCCAGCGCGACGGCCCCGGACACAACGAGGCAGATGATGGCCCGCCGGCTGAATCCGTTTTCGTAGTAGTACGGGGCCGTCGACTCCTCGCTGTACAGCGCGTCGACGTCGACGACTGTGCGACGCACCAAGTAGTAGTCGACCAGCATGATGCCGAGCAGTGGGCCCATGAGGGCGCCGACACCGCCGATGAAGTAGTTGACGGCAACGGGGTTCGCGTACAACTTCCAAGGCATCACCAGGAGCGATAGGACGGCTGTGATGAGGCCGCCTGTACGGAAGCTGATACGGCTTGGCCATACGTTAGAGAAGTCCAGCGCTGGGGACACGAAGTTGAGGATGATGTTGATGCCCACGGTGGCCACGGCGACCGCGATGATCGCGACCAGCAGCATCGCGACACTGTCGATGTCGGCAAGCAAATGCATCGGGTCGCTGACAGCCTTGCCATATACCTCGACTGACGCCAGAGCAATGATGACCGACACGACGCAGAAGGCGATGCCGTTGAGCAGCAGGCCAAGCTGGTTTCCGCGACGAACGTTTCTCTCGCTGGGCGCCAGTCGAGTGAAGTCTGCAAAGTTGAGCATGGGTCCGCCCATGTAAGCGCAGGTGAGAAAGACGGCTCCGAGGATTGCCACGAGCGACCCGCCGCCTGACAGCGGTGCCTTGACCTCTGCGTAGTTCCAATCGAGGGTCCAGTGGGCCTTGTTCAACACCCAGATGGCCAGAGCAGCCATCGCAACCCAAATCGTTGTCCCCGCGAAGTCAGACAACTTGCGGACAGCCTCCATGCCCCGCCAGAGGACGGCGAGCTGTGCTGCCCAAAGCGCGAGGAAACAAAGCCAACCCATGACCGAGAGGCCAAGAAACGTCGACGTGCCGAAGTGTGCGGTTCTTGGCGCCACCTTGAACAACAGCAGCATGACCGCTGCCGATGCCAGGTAGGTCTGGATGCCGTACCAGGCGACAGCCACGATGGCCCGCAAGATCGCAGGGATGTTGGCGCCATAGACACCGAAGGAGATGCGCGCAAAGACGGGGAAGGGCACACCCACACGTTGCCCGGCTACGCCCATGAGGTTACTGAACAGGTAGATGATGACCAGGCCGATACTGAGCCCCAGCGCCATCTGCCATCCTTGAAGGCCAAGGACTAAGAGCCCGACCGCCATGGTGTAT
Source organism: Pedococcus sp. NPDC057267 (assembly GCF_042668795.1). Classification (NCBI taxonomy): domain Bacteria; kingdom Bacillati; phylum Actinomycetota; class Actinomycetes; order Micrococcales; family Intrasporangiaceae; genus Pedococcus; species Pedococcus sp. NPDC057267. Next base: position 46,552 of record NZ_JBHUYG010000005.1, read on the forward strand.
CCGCCGAGGCTGTGCCAAGCCGACATCCACCATGAGAGTAGGTCGAGAGTCTTCCAATGCCCTGCGGTGGTACGAGGGGCAATGTCGTCGTTGTACAAGCGCGGGCTGCGCTGCGGAGCGTGGGGCATCAGCATTCCTCTTGGTTCACTCTGGGCTGGGACGGAACGTGGGAGCTGGGGATGGGCTCCTGCTGGGCTTCGCCGGAATGGGCGAGATGGCCACGGTGGGGGTCTACGCTAAGGCGAGGGGTGGTTCGCAAGACGGGCGCGCTGGCGCAAAGGCGTGCACCGTGGAGGCCAGTCCGGGCCGTCGCTCGGCGCTGAGGAGCGGTCACTAAAGGCGGCCTTCACCATCAACGGCATGCGGGCGTTTGTGGACGGCATGCCACTTCTAACGGGGCCGCGATGAGCGCCAACGCAGGTACTATCACGACGTCCTCCTTGACGTTACGCAATCGTTCGCGCGATCGATTGTTCGACGAGAGTACGAGCGGCACCTGCAGTCGTCAAGGGTCCGTGAGCCGCTCTCGGTCAGCGCAAGCCAGAACGCGGCGAATCCTCTGTTAGCGCTCATGCCCTGTGGGGGTACTGCGGCATGATGTGCCCATGCCACCCGAAGCTCAATCAACAAATGGGCCGGTGACCCTTGCTCTTCTAGCCGAGGAGCTTGGGGTCCATGTGTCGACTGTCTCCCGAGCGTTGAGCGAGGACCCGGTCGGCGTGGGTGGCGAGACCGTGGAGAAGATCCGCGACCTTGCGCGTCGCCGCGGCTACCGCCGCAACGTTGCTGCGCAGTCGCTGCGCACGGGGCGCACTCGAATGATTGGTGTAATGGTCCCGCGGCTGACGGACGTGGTCATGGCCACGATCTACGAGGGAATCGACCTTGCGGCCATCGACGCGGGCTACAACACGGTGGTCGTCAATACCCAGGACCGCCCCGAGCTGCAGCGCTCCCGACTGGACCTCATGTTGTCTCGAGGTGTGGACGGAATCATTGTCGCCGACTCTCGTTCGGACTCCAATCTGATCTCGCACCTGGAGCAGTGCGGGGTCCCCTACGTCTTGGTGGCGCGCCGGATGCCACGACAGCTGTCGGTCACGACGGACGACCTGCTTGGGGGCCGCTTAGCGGCCGAGCATCTACTAGCGATGGGACATCACACAGTCGGCGTCGTCGCCGGGGATCCTCACGCGAGCACTGGCGCGGAAAGGACGCTCGGATTCCGCCGGACATATGAGGCGGCAGGGCACCCTGTACCGGATGAGTACGTCGTTCCCTCCGGCTTCGACGTTGCGTCCGGTCGCAGCGCCGGCGAACAGCTCCTCACCCTCCCCCGGCGACCGACTGCGATCTTCGCAGCAAGTGACCTTGTGGCGGTAGGAGTGCTGGGGGCAATGCGGGACCTCGAACTGGCGGCGCCGAAAGACGTCGCAGTGGTCGGCTTCAACGACGTAGACCTTGCTGCCCAGTTGCCCGTGCCGTTAACGACCATCCACTCACCATTGGCCGAAATGGGCTCGAAGGCGATGCGCCTGCTGCTTGGACTTATGGAGGGTAAGCGAGTTCGCTCGAAGGTTCTCCGGCCGACTCTCCAGGTGCGCGAGTCCACAGCGGGTAGTCCCAGGCGCCAGCGCCGTCACGGCGCATAGAACGCTCCGCGGACGAGGGTTGACGGCCCAACGGGTGAGTCCGTAGCCTCCACGCAATCGTTATCGCGAACGTTTGCGTAAGGAGTGCCATGGACCGCAAATTCCACCTTGCCGTCGCCCAGGTCGGCGGCATCCAGCCCGACGAAGACCGTTCCACAGTGGTACGCCGACTCGTCGACCTGTTGGACGATGCGCACAGGCAGGCGGCATCTTTCGTCGTATTCCCTGAGCTGACGTTGACCACGTTCTTCCCGCGATACTGGGCCGAAGACCGAGACGACATGCACTCCTTCTTCGAGACGGAGATGCCCAGCGCCGAGGTCAAGTCGCTCTTCGACCGAGCTGCAGAGCTGGAGATCGGCTTCTACTTGGGCTACGCCGAGCTGACGGCCGACGGTAGGCGCTACAACACCTCCATCCTGGTCGACTCCAGCGGAGCTGTGGTGGGCAAGTACCGCAAGATCCACCTTCCCGGACATGCGGAAAGGATTGAGGGGTTGCGCGCTCAGCACCTCGAGAAGCGCTACTTCGAAGTCGGGGATCTCGGGTTCGGCGTCTTCGACGTCGACGGGGTCAAGTTCGGGATGTGCCTGTGCAACGACCGCCGCTGGCCCGAGGTCTACCGTGTGCTTGCCCTGCAGGGCGCGGACGTCGTCGTCCTCGGCTACAACACCCCAACCGAGGTCCCCGGATGGCGCGAGGAGCCCCACGCGAAGATGGAGACCCACCTTCTGTCTCTGCGCGCTGGCGCCTACCAGAACGCCGTCTGGGTGGCCGCCGCAGGCAAGTCCGGGGACGAGGACGGCGCGCACATGATCGGCGGGTCAGCCATCGTCGCCCCGTCTGGTGAGGTCCTCGCCAAGGCACGCACCGAGGACGACGAAGTAGTCGTTGCCGAAGTGGACCTTGACTACTCGCAGTCATACCGAGAGAGCGTCTTCAACTTCGAGGCACACCGCCGACCCGAGCACTACTCGCTCATCGTCGACCGAGTCGGTCGCGGCGAACCACTCCCTGTCTCCTTCGACTGAGCGAGGCGGACATGCGCATCCTGGTCATCAACCCCAACACCACAGACTCCATGACGGAGGCGATCGGGACGTCAGCCGCACAGTACGCGGCCGCGGGTACAGACGTGGACGCGATCTCCGCTCCCTGGGGGGCACGGTCCATCGAAGGGCACATGGAGGAGACGCTGGCCGCGGCAGCCGTGATCCAGACGGTTGCTGAGAACCGCGACGACTACGACGCCTTCGTCGTCGCCTGCTACGGCGACCCCGGACTCTACGCTGCCCGAGAGCTGGTCGAGGCCCCCGTCGTCGGTATCGCGGAAGCGTCCATGCTGATGGCCTGCACCGTTGCGCACCGATTCAGCGTCGTCACGGTCATCCCCAGAATCGTGCCCATGCTCACCGACCTCGTCCGCCGGTACGGTTTGGACAGCCGGTGCGCGTCGATCCGGTCGTCCGGCCTGGCCGTCCTCGAGATTGAGGACGACCTCGAGGCCGCCGGCGACGCGATCCTGGCCGAGGCGCAGCTGGCCATCCAGGAAGACGGGGCCGAGGCGATCGCTCTCGGCTGCGCCGGGATGGGTCCCCTCGACTCCTGGCTGCGCGAACGACTGCCCACCGTTCCCGTCATCGACGGCGTAGCAGCCGCGGTGAAGATGTCTGAGGCCCTGCACGGCTATGGCGTCACGACAAGCAAGGTCGGCGCCTTCGCGCATCCCGGCCCCAAGGAGCTCCTGGGAGCTGCGCCCGCGCTGCAGGCCACCATCGGACTCTGACGCTCACCGCAGTCCCACGCCCCAGTGGGGCGCCGCCAGCCCGCAGCACCCATCCATCGCCGACTCCAACCACGAAGAAGGTCCTAGACATGCGAAAGCTCATCACCGGTGGCCGTATCATCACCGCCGTCGACGACTATGTGGCGGACGTCCTCATCGAGGATGAGACCGTCGTCGCGATCGCCTCGCGCTTCGACGTCGAGGTCGATGAGGTGATCGATGCCTCAGGGCAGTACGTCCTCCCTGGCGGAGTCGACCCGCATGTGCACTTCCGTATGCCTTTCGCCGGCACCGAGACGGTCGACGACTTCACCAGCGGCACTGCGGCCGCGGTCCGCGGCGGCACGACGACCGTCATCGACTTCCCCCTCCAGTCGCGCGGGACGGGCCTGATCGAGACGCTCGACCGGTGGCACGGCCTCCTGGGGCAGGACCAGCCCATGATCGACGTCGGGTTCCACATGATCGTGAGCGACCTCTCCAACGGCAAACTCGACGAGGTGCCGCGACTCGTGGACGAGGGAGTGACCAGCTTCAAGCTGTTCATGGCCTACAAGGACTCGCTGATGGCCGACGACTCGACCATCTTCGAAGCGTTCTGCGCGTCAGCGGACCATGGACTGCTGACGATGATGCACGCCGAGAACGGTGGCGTCATCGACGTCCTGGTGAGGCGCGCCCTGGCTGCCGGTCGGACCAGCCCCAAGTACCACGAGGCCACCCGGCCCGCGAAGGCTGAGGCAGAAGCCGTGCACTCGGCCATCGCGATCGCCGAGATGGCGGGTGCACCCGTCTACATCGTCCACCTGTCCGCCGAAGAGTCGCTGCGTCATGTCGCTCAAGCCCGAGCCAACGGCATCGCAGCCTACGCAGAGACCTGCCCCCAGTACCTGTTCCTGGATAACTCCGTGTACGACCTGCCGGACTTCGAGGCGGCCAAGTACGTATTTACTCCTCCCGCACGGGCCAAGCACCATCAGGACGCCCTGTGGCGTGGCCTAGCGTTCGACGACCTGGCGGTCGTCTCGACCGACCACTGCCCGTTCTGCTTCGCTGACCAGAAGCGGATGGGGATTGACGACTTCAGCAAGATCCCCAACGGGGGCCCTGGCGTGGAAGCTCGCCTGCAGCTCGTTCACGACGGTGGCGTGCGGGCAGGCCGCATCACGCTGAACCGAATGGTCGACGTCCTGTCGACCACTCCCGCCAAACTGTTCGGCCTCTTTCCGAAGAAGGGCACCGTCGCCGTGGGCAGTGATGCGGACCTGGTCATCTTCGACCCCAACAAGCGCGAGACGCTGTCTGTGGAGTCACAGGTCTCCAAGGTGGACTACTCCAACTACGAAGGCCGTGAAGTGGTGGGTAGCCCCACGTGGGTCATCAGTCGCGGTGCGACGGTCGGCCGCAACGGCAAGGTCGTCGGCGCCCCCGGTCACGGCCGCTTCATCAAGCGGGCCCAGCACCTGCAGCCCCTGACTGGGAAGGTTGTCGACACCGTCATCCGGGTCCAGCCATGACCTCGACCGGGGCCGCTCAACGGCTGCAAGAGGACCTGCTCGAACTGGCCACCTACAGCCAGGGCGGGCCGGGCACCAGCAGGCGCCTTTTCAGCACCGCCTACCGCGACTCCAGGGAATGGGTGCGGCGATCGATGCTCGACGCTGGGTTGACCGTGGACTATGACGGCGCGGGCAACATCGTCGGGGTGCTCGAGGGCGCCAACCCCAACGCCGGCGCGCTCATGACCGGATCGCACACTGACACGGTGGACGGCGGTGGCGACTTTGACGGGGTCGTGGGAGTCCTGGGAGCCATCGAGGTGGCCCGGCAGCTGCGCGAGGAAGGACGCCGACTCGCTCACGACCTCGTCATCGTCGACTTCCTGGGTGAGGAGTCCAATGACCATGGACTCACGTGCCTGGGTTCGCGTGCCTTCGTCGGCGACCTGACGGCCAACGACCTCGAGCGCCTCGACGCCACTGGGGAGACGCTTGGTGAGCGATGCCGTTCCAACGGCCTGGATCCGAGCACGATGCTCACCGCGGGCCGCCGCTTCCGCCGGCCCCGCGCCTACGTCGAACTGCATATCGAGCAGGGCCCGGTGCTGGAGGAACGCCAATCCGACATCGGGGTCGTCACGGGTATCGTAGGTATTCAGCGACTCCTCGCAACGTTCACCGGACGGGCCGACCATGCCGGCACCACACCGATGGCTCGAAGGCGAGATGCGCTCGTGGCCGCAGCGTCGGCAGTCCTGGCGGTCCGCCAGACAGGCTGCGACTCCCACGAGCAAGGTGTCACGACCACGTCGGAGATCGCGGGCTACACCAGTGGTCCCAATGTGGTTCCACAGCGGACCCGGCTGCTGGCAGAGATGCGCAGCATCTCGCCCGTCTGGCTCAGCGAAGCCGAGCGCAGGCTGACGCAGGAGATCATCGATCTGGCCGCGACGTACGGCGTGCACGCAGAGCTCGAGTGGATCGCCGACAACGAGCCCAGGCCGATGGACACCTCCATCCAGCGCAGGATCGCAGGCGCGTCCGAGGCCCTAGGGCTGACCTGGGAAGCGATTCCCAGCGGGGCCACGCACGACGCCGTGCACCTCGCGCGCAAGTGCCCCACCGCGATGGTCTTCGTCCCATCCGTCGGGGGCCGGAGCCATTGCCCCGAAGAGAGCACCGCGACCGATGACCTCGTCAACGGCGTGGACGTGCTCAGAGAGACGCTCGTCAACCTCGACTCCACCAGCTCGTAAGGACACCACATGGACCAGGTCACCGTCGCACTCACGCAGGCCTTCTGGACCGGCGACAAGGACTCGATGATCGACAAGCACGTCGCCCTCATGCGTGAGGCGAGCGAGGCCGGCGCGAACATCATCTGCTTCCAGGAGCTCTTCTACGGGCCCTACTTCGGCATCGTGCAGGACCCGAAGTACTACGACTACGCCGAGAGCGTCCCCGGGCCCACCACCGATCGGTTTGCCGCCCTGGCCCGCGAGCTTTCCATGGTCGTGGTCCTCCCGGTCTACGAGGAGGAGCAGACCGGCGTCCTTTACAACACCGCCGCCGTGATCGATGCGGACGGCAGGTACCTCGGCAAGTACCGCAAGAACCACATCCCACACCTGGACCGGTTCTGGGAGAAGTTCTACTTCAAGCCGGGGAACCTCGGGTGGCCGGTCTTCGACACAGCTGTCGGCCGCGTCGGGTTGACGATCTGCTACGACCGTCACTTTCCGGAGGGTTGGCGGTCGCTGGGGCTCGGTGGCGCCGAGATCGTCTTCAACCCGAACGCCTCCAAGCCGGGTCAGTCCAACCGGCTGTGGGAGCTGGAGCAGCCTGCAGCGGCGGGAGACAACGGGTACTTCGTCTGCGTCCCCAACCGGGTCGGTCGTGAGACGAACGAGTTCGGACAGGCTGCCGTTGACTTCTACGGCACGTCTTACGTGGTCGACCCGATGGGCAACTTCGTCGGCGAGAAGGCTAGTTCCACGGACGAGGAGCTGCTGATCCGCCAGCTGGACATGACGATGATCCGGAGGACCCGCTACGACTGGCAGTTCTACCGCGACCGTCGCCCGGACACGTATGCACCCATTTCGGCACCGTGACCGAACCGACCTCGTCACGTGCGGAGCAGCGGTGAGGGTTCACCTCCTGGCGACGGGCGGGACGATCGCGAGCCGTCATACCGACGCCGGGGTCGTGGCATCCGCCAGCGGGGCCGAGCTGCTCAGCGGGCTGCCCCACAGGCTTCTGTCGGCCGATGTGCAGGTGAGCACCTCCGACGTCGGGATCCGGGGCAGTTACGCGTTCACCCTGGACGACATGAAGGCGATCGCGGACGCCGTGGTCGATGCCTGCGAGTCGGGAGCTGACGCTGTCGTCGTGACTCACGGCACCGACTCCATGGAGGAGACGGCATTCTTGACCGAGCTCCTGCATGAGGGCGACCAGCCCGTCATCTTCACCGGGGCGCAACGTCCTTTCGACGACCCCGACGGCGACGGCCTGAGGAACTTAGCGCTGGCAGTGGCAACGGCTGCGGATCCGAGCCGGCGTGGGACGGGTGTGCTTGTCGTGTTCGCTGACCTGGTGCTACCAGCCGTCGGGGTCAGGAAGGTTTCGACCGAGCGTCTCGCCGCGTTCGGCAACCCCCTGCGCGATCGCCCAGATCCAGAGCGCCGCGGGAGCCTCAAGGGTGCCTCCATGGCGTTGGCCCACCAGAATCTTGCGCCGGTGTCCGTCGTGGCTGCGGCACCCGGAGGGGACGGAACCGCCGTGCGAGATGCGTGCAGCCACGGCCCACGAGGACTCGTCCTGCAAGCCCTGGGCATCGGCAACGCATCGCTCGCTGACGCCCAAGCCGTGGCTGAGGCGACCACCGCGGGTATCCCTGTCCTCGTCACGAGCCGAGTCCAAGAAGGTCCGGTGAAGCCTGTCTACGGCAACGGGGGTGGGAAGGCGCTTGAGGATGCCGGTGCGGTCTTCGCTGGTCAACTGTCGACCTGGCAGGCCCGAATCCTGCTCTCCGTATGCCTGACGCTGTCCACCACCACAGGGTTGGATCTCGCAGTGTCCTGGATCCGGCGCCAGGCCACCCCCCACTGACACCACCACAAAGGCAGATACGATCCATCGGAAGGGCATGACATGACCAAGGACATCAAGGTTGCCTTCGGGACCGACGTCGACGCAGTTTGCGGCTGGTTGGGCTCCTACGGCGGAGAGAACTCTCCCGACGACATCTCTCGCGGGATCTTCGCCGGCGAGGTTGGAGTGCCACGCCTGCTCGAGCTCTTCCGCCGTCAGGGGCTCACCCAGACCTGGTTCTGGCCCGGCCACTCGATCGAGACCTTCCCCGCTGAGTTCCAGGCGTGTGTCGACGCCGGCCACGAGATCGGTGTGCACGGCTACTCCCACGAGAACCCGATCGCGATGAGTCGCCAGCAGGAGCAAGACGTCCTGGACCACTGCATCGAGCTGATCCAGAAGGCCTCCGGGCGTCGGCCGACCGGTTACGTCGCCCCGTGGTGGGAGTTCAGCACGGTCACGAACGAGCTCCTGCTGGAGCGCGGCATCAAGTACGATCACTCACTCATGCATCGCGACTTCGAGCCGTACTACGTCCGTGTGGGGGACAACTGGACCAAGATCGACTATGAAGCTGAGTCGGCGCACGACTGGATGAAGCCGTTGCAGCGCGGAGCCGAAACACCGCTGATCGAGATCCCGGCGAACTGGTACCTGGACGACCTGCCTCCGATGATGTTCATCAAGTCGAGCCCGAACAGCCACGGATTCGTCAACCCTCGAGACATCGAACAGATGTGGCGCGATCAGTTCGACTGGGTCTACCGCGAAATGGACTACGCGGCGTTCACCATGACGATCCACCCCGACGTGTCCGGCCGACCACAGGTACTCATGGCGCTGGAGCGGCTCATCGAGCACATCACCGCACACGAGGGAGTGTCCTGGTGCACATTCGACGAGATCGCCGACGACTTCGCTCGGCGCTCGAGCAAAGGCTGACTCGACGCAGGGGAGCCAGTCACACCTCAGCGCGCCTCCCGGTCGGTTAGGTACCGACGTCTCGCCCACTGTGCCGCGGCGCAGTTCGGCGGCGCTGACGACGTCGTACCCGTCCACGGGGTGGCTGGGTGGTCGCTCTGGTGGCCGGTTACCGCAAGACGTGGCACCTGCTGCGCCGCGAGGGTCAGCAGGTGCTGCGCTGCACCGGCGAGCGCCTGGTGCGCCAGGCCTGGCTGCGCGGCACGGTCCGTCGGCGGACTTGGAAGATCATGGTGCCCGACCCGTCCGCCGCCAGGCGGCCAAGAGACATGGCTGCGCGGCAGTTGGCCGCGCCGCGCTAGTAGAGGCACGTGAAGTGTCCCTCCAGGGAGGGTGCTTGGCGCGGGCGGCCCCCACAAGGGCGCGAGCCGAGCCGATGCTTGACGTCCGGGCTAGGGCACTGACGTGGAGCCCACCGCACTTGGATGAGTACGGGCGATGGTGCGGAAACACGAACCGTGGCGCCGCTGCCGACCGTCTGGCCCAAGAGCTCGGCCGCGCTTACCCCGGGACCTTGTCGGCGATAATGTCGATCTTCTCGATCTGCGGCTCCGAGAAGAGGACGCCGGTGTTCGGCCCGAGGGCTTGGCCGACACCACCTGCCAGGTGGGCGTCTCGGGCGTCGTCGTCGGGGAAGACGTCGTACACGCCGAAAGACGATGGCCCGAACTGGATGGCAAACCAGGCGACGGTGCCTGGCTCCTGCATAACGATCGACCGCGCTTTGGTGAGGAATTCTGAGAGTTCGGTCTCCTTGCCCGGCAGGGCCTCGAGACGCACGAGCAGAGCTTTGGTCAGCATTGGTCTGAGTCCTTCGCTTGCGTGGTCGAACGACGGCGGCCGCTCCTCAGCACCGTAGCAGCGCCCTGACGGGCTGGATAGGTCGCCGCATCGCTGCCTTCGCGCGCTGGTAGCCGGTTCGTTTCCCGCGGCTACGCGTTGATTCCCAAGGACCTGAAGCGAGCGGCCGGTCCCTTGACGCGGCCACGAGCGCTGCGTCGTCGGAAGGGGGCTGCACGAGGGCGTCCACCATGGTGGACACTCGCCACTGGACGGTAGGCACCTGAGAACTCAGCACTGCTTGCAGGTCGTCGGCGAGCATCGAGGCATGCTCTGCGGCCGAGCCGGGAGCCGAGATGATTCCGATCGCAACTTCATCGGTGCTCATTGGAAGCTACCGGGCTGCGCCGATGGTCGCGACCCTTCGTGGGTCATGGTGCGAGTGTCCGACCGTGGGGTGCGTGGAGCAAGCAATGGACTCGTAGAAGTCGGCGTGTCGGGCGACATGCGAAGCGCCCATCTGGACTCCCGACTCCCCGCTAGGGCCGACTCTTCTGGCGCGCAGGTTGGGTCCCGAGAGTGCTGGGGATAAGAAGTTCGTTGCCCGTCGGCAACCCCACACCGACGGGTCAGTGCCCACGGACCTAGCTCCGCGGACTCGCTTGCCTTCTCCTGAGCGCAAGTCCGCAGCCGCACGCTTGGTTTCCCGACGAGTTCGGCACTTAGTTCGGCTCAACCGAGGACGGCTCGGGCGCACGTCGTGTCAGTCACCAGAACGTTGATGGTGCCGCTGCGGAGCACCGCACGCACTGCAGCCGCCTTGCTCTCGCCCGCAGCCACACCGATGCGTACTCTCGCCGCGCGCAGGGCCGGGAGGCCGACGGACAGGGTCCGGGACTCCCATCCCCGCACCAGCGTCCCGTCCTCGGCGAAGAAGTGGCACGCGAGGTCCGCAGTGGCTCCCCGCTTCGCCAGCTCCTCGCGGGCCTTCGCCGGCAGAGTGTCGGCGGCGACCAGGGCTGAGTCCGCATCGGTCCCCAGGGCACCGATGCCCAGGATGGCAATCGTCAGGTGCTCGAACGCGTCGAGCGCCGCCGCGATGCTGGGTTCGGTGAGCAAGGCGCGCCGCGTCGCGGCGGAGCCAAGGAAAGCAGGGGCGTGCAGCGGCGTGAGTGAACCACTCAGAGCTGCTGCTAGGCGGGCAGCCTGACCGGTGGGGTCGAAGTCAGGGCCCGGGGTCACGACCCCGCCCGCCAGCTGCACGACATCCACCCCTGACACCGTGGGGAACCTGCTCATCGCTGACACGACGGAGTTCACCGTGCGGCCCCAGCCGACACCCACAACGTCGCCCTCCTGAAGGTGTCGGCCCAGCATCTCCGCGCCGGCCTGGCCCAGGGCTTCCAACGACCTCGTGCTCGGCACGATCGCGACGTCCTCGAGACCGAACTGCGCTTGCAGCTCGTCGCCGAGTGAGCGACCGGAGCTCGTCGGCTCGTTGATCTTTACGGTGATGAGGCCGAGCTCGCGCGCAGCCGTGAGAAGCCGCGCGACCTTGAATCGGGAGACCCCCAAGGCCTCGGCGATCTCGATCTTGGAGAGGTCCTCGAGGAAGAACATCTGCGCACACCTCAGGGCCAGGTCCGTATCGGATTCTGGCAACTCGTTGACACTCACGTGCACGCCTCCTACTGTCTGAACATCTGAGCGGACCTTATCGCTCATATGAGCCAAGCGGAAGAATCGAGAGGAGCCGGTCGGATGCATCGTGCGGTTGGTATCGGATTCGACCACATGCACATCGGCGACCAGCTGCGGCTCGCCGCCGCCAACACCTCGGTCGAGGTGGTGGGAGTGGTCGACTCGAGCCTCGAGAGGATGGCGCGGGTGTGCTCCGACGTGGGGTTGTCGGACGTTCCCCAGGTGCTGACCGCGGATGCCGACGCGGCGTTGGACGAGTGGGCCCCTGACGTCGCCATCGTGTGCTCGACCACCGCCGAACACCGACCCTGGGTCGAGCGCCTCGCTGCGCGCGGGATCCACGTGGTGCTGGAGAAGCCGTTCGGTCCGCACGTCACCGAGGTCGACGCGATGGTGGCGGCTGCCGAGCGGTGGGGGACCCTGGTGGCTGTCAACTGGCCGTTGGCGTGGGTGCCCGCCCACCGCACCACGCACCGGCTTGCGACCGGCGGCGCCATCGGCAGGGTGCTGGAGGTGCACTACTACGACGGCAACCGAGGACCGCTGCGGCACCTGCACGACAAGATCGAGCTGGACCCGACGGAGGCGGATCGCGCGGACGCGTGGTGGTACAGCAAGGCGGCAGGGGGCGGTTCCCTCCTGGACTACCTGGGCTACGGCACCACGCTCGGCACTTGGTTCCGCGAGGGTGAGGCCCCGCGCAGCGTGACCGCCGTGGCCCATGTCCCTGCCGGTCTCGAGGTCGACGAGCAGAGCGTCGTCGTGGCCGCATACGAAGGCGGGTTGTCCACGTTCCAGACCCGGTGGGGCACCTTCACCGACCCGTGGACCCACCAGCCGCAGCCACGCTGCGGGTTCGTGGTCACGGGCACCGAGGGAACCATCTCGTCGTGGGACTACCAGCCGTACGTGACCGTGCAGGACCATGGCCACCCGGAGGGTCGGCAGGTGCCCGTCGACGTCCCCGCGCCCCACGAGCAGGACAGCATCGCCGCCCTGGTCCACAGCCTCGATACCGGGACCCCGCTCGACGGGCCCATGTCGCCCTCGGTGTGCCGCACCGGCCAGCGGGTCGTCGATGCCGCCGTGCGCAGCGTGGAGGAAGGGCGCACGGTCACGCTCGATGCGCTCGACGAGGCTGCCGACACTGGGGCGCGCCGGTGAACCCGCACGACTTCGCGCCGCCCTTCCCGCGCCGTCCTGACCGCGGCATCGGCCTCGTGGGATGCGGCTGGGTCGCCGGTATGCAGCTCGAGGCCTATCGGGCCGCCGGCTTCACCGTCGTGGCGCTGGTCGACCACGACGCCGCCAAGGCCGAGGCCCTGCGTGACGCCCACTACCCGGACGCGGTCGTCCACCGGGACGTCGAGTCGCTCCTGGCCGACGAAGCGGTCGAGGTGGTCGACGTCGCGACGCACGTCGGTGGCCGCTCAGCGATCATCGAGTCCGCGCTGCGCAGCGGTCGCCCTGTCCTGACGCAGAAGCCGTTCGTGGAGGACCTGGACGAGGGCGAGAGGCTGGCGGCGCTGGCTACCGAGCTGGGCCGGCCACTGGCGGTCAACCACAACGGCCGGTGGGCCCCCCACTTCGCCGTGCTGCTCGCCACCGCCCGGAACGGTGTCCTGGGCGCCGTCACCTCTGCGGACTTCAGCGTGAGCTGGCCCCACCACCAGGTGGTCGCCGACATGCCGGCCTTCGCGAACATGGAGGACCTCGTCCTCTACGACTTCGGCATCCACTGGTTCGACGTCATCGCCGCCCTGGTGGACCAGGACCCCCTCCAGGTGTTCGCCCAGGTGGGCCGTCGGCCGGGCCAGGGCATCGGTGCGCCCACCCAGGCCCAGGTCGTCATCGCCTACCCCGACGTGCAGGTCAGCCTGGTCCTGCGGGCGGCTGAGCCTCGGGCGGAGGTCGGCGCCTACCGCGTCAGCGGGACCGCGGCGACGCTCGTGCACGAGGGCACCTCGCTGGGTGGGGAAGCCGTCCGGATCGTGACCGGCGAGGGGGAGGAGCAGCGCACCGAGACGGTCGCGATCGGGGCGGACTGGTTCGGCCCCGGCATGGCCGGCACCATGGGCGAGCTGCTGCTCGCCCTCGATGAGGGCCGGCCGCCTGTCAACGATGCGCGCTCGTCGCTGCGCGGGCTGTCCCTGTGCTTCGCGGCCGTCGAGTCCGCACGCACCGGCGTGCCCGTCGTCCCGGGCTCCGTCAGGCGCCGACCGGTGGGTGCCGCATGACCGGGCTCGGACTCGACGTCGGCGGGTCGGCGATCAAGTGGGCCGTGCTCGACGGCTCCAGCGTCGTCGACTCCGGCAGTGTGCCCACCCCCACGAGCGGCCCCCAGGACGTCGTGGCGCAGCTGGCACACATCGCCGGCACAGCCGGGTCCGGGGTGGAGACGGTCGGGGTCGCGCTGCCTGCGCACGTCGACCGAGGGACGGGACGAGTCGTCCTGCTGCCCAACATCCCCGGCGACTGGACGGGCTTCCCACTCGGCAGCCGGCTCGCGCAGCAGGTGGAGCGGCCAGTGCACGCACTCAACGACGCTCGCGCCTTCGGGTACGCGGAGCTGCGCGTCGGGGCGGCACGCGGTCGACGGAACGCGGTCTTCGCGACGATCGGTACGGGCATCGGTGGAGCCATCGCGATCGGGGGCGGCATCCTGAGCTCGGACCAGGACGCCGTCGGCGAGCTCGGTCACGTGATGGTCGACCCGGAAGGGATCCCCTGCGGCTGTGGCGGCCGTGGCTGTCTCGAGACCATCGCGAGTGCACCCGCCCTCGTGGCCGCTGCCGCTCGCGGGGTGCTCCTCGGGCACTCGCCCGCCCTGGCACGCGCGACCGGCGGAGCCGTCGAGCGCTTGACGCCGGAGATACTGACCGCAGCCGCCGCGGCGGGCGACGAGTTCTGCTCGCGCCTGGTTGCCCGCGCCGGCCGCGCCCTGGGTGTCGCCCTCGGCAACGTCTGCGCGCTCATGACCATCGACACGGTCGTGGTCGGCGGTGGTGCCACGGGTGCGATCGACCTCCTCGTCCCCGCCATCGAACGCGAGCTCGCCTGGCGGGCCTCTCTGGTCCCCGGCATCAGCGTCCACCGAGCCGCGCTCGGTGGGTCGGGTGGCGCCGTCGGCGCAGCCCTCTACGCCCACGACAAGACATCCCACGGCAACCACGACCTGCCCCACACCCCCAAGAAGGAGCACGACCTTGCGCTGGATCACTGAGGCTCGACACGTCCTGGACCGCATCGAGCAGACCCAGCTCGGGGCCATCGAGGAGGCGAGCCAGATCGCGGCCCGCGCCATCGCCGCAGATGGTGTCGCGCATGTGTTCGGCACCGGGCACTCACGCATCCCCGTCGAGGAGCTCTTCCCGCGGTACGGGTCGTTCCCGGGCTTCCACCCCATCGTGGAGCTGTCGATGACCTTCCACACCCAGGTGGTGGGTGCCAACGGCCAGCGTCAGGCGATGTTCATCGAGCGCATGCCGGGTCTGGCCGACGTCATCTGGGGCAACTTCCAGATGCGTCCGACGGACTGCCTCCTCGTCTTCAGCGCGAGCGGCCGCAACGCCGTCCCGGTCGAGATGGCGATGGCAGCCAAGAAGGCCGGGATGCCGGTGATCGCGGTCGTCTCCCTCGCTGAGTCCACCGCGGCCGCGGCCAGCCACTCCTCCGGTACCCGGCTCACCGACCATGCCGACGTGGTGATCGACGTGTGCACCCCCGTGGGCGACGCGATCTGCCAGGTGGACGGCCTCGAGGAGCCGGTCGGTCCCGCTTCGACGCTCGCCAACGTCGCCATCGTCAACATGCTGAAGGTGCGCGTCGCCGAGCTGCTCGTCGAGTCCGGCTGGACCCCGCCGGTGATCACCAGTGCCCAGCTGGTTGGCCCCGAGCGCTCCGAGGAGCTGTTCGAGGCGGCATACCTGGAGCACGCCCGGCGCAGCGCCTCCGTCCTTCGGGTGGGCCCGGCATGAGTGCGGTGACCTGGGTGGCAGGCAGCAACGGCGGTATCGGGCGCGCCTGCGTCGAGGTGCTCGAAGGCTGCGGGAAGACCGTCATCGGGACCGACCTGCCGGACGTCGACGTCACCGTCCCCGGCGGCAACGAGCTGGCGGTCCGCGCGGCCACCGACGGGGGCCGGGTCCTCGTCGGTGCCGTGCACGCCATCGGCATGAGCGGGCGGCGGCTCGGCGACGGAGCGGTGTCCGAGTGCACCGACGAGGCGTGGGACGAGGTGCTGAGGGTCAACCTCACGTCGGTCTTCCGCTTCCTGCGTGCCGCCCTCCCGCAGGTGGCTGACGGCGGCTCGATCGTCGTCATCGGCTCAGCGCTGGCGAGCACCCTCGACAACGACTTCATGACGACCGCCTACCGGGTGGCGAAGGCGGGGATCGTGCCGCTGGTCGAGGCGGCGGCCCACGAGGCTGCTCCTCGTGGGGTTCGGGTCAACGTCGTCGCAGCGGGTCTCGTGCAGACGCCCATGGCCGCGCGCGCCCTGACCGACCCAAGGATCACGTCGCGCTTCCCCGAGCTCATGCCGCTCGGTGGGCGCGCCGTCACCGCGGACGAGGTCGCCCAGGCAGTGGCGTGGCTGCTGTCAGATGCGTCGGGGCGCACCACGGGCTCGGTCGTCCCCGTCGACGGAGGGTGGACCCTCCGATGAGCACCTGGTCCCCTCGCCTCACTCCCGAGGACGTCTCTGAGCTCCCGGTGCTGTGGGAGGGCGACGTCATCGTCGTCGGTGGTGGCTCGGCCGGCAGCGCTGCAGCCGTTGCTGCAGGGCGTCAGGGCGCAAGCACCCTCGTGGTGGAGCGCTTCGGCTACCTCGGTGGCACGGGCGCGTCTGTGCTCGACACCTTCTACGGCTTCTACGCCCCCGGGCCGAACAACGAACGGGTCGTGGGCGGCGTCGCGTGGGAGGTCGCGCAGCGGCTCCTCGACAACGGAGATGCCTTCGAGCGGCCCAACACCTACGGTGCGGGCACGGGTGTCACGTACGAGCCGGACCGCCTGCGCATGCTGTGGGACGACCTCGTGCGCGGTGCCGGAGCGGACGCGCTGCTCAACACGCCGGTCACGCGAGTCGTCATGGACGGCACCACCGTGGTCGGCCTCGTGGTGGAGACGGGGCAGGGGCCAGGGCTGCTGGCCGCCCGCGCCGTCGTCGACGCCTCCGGCGACGCGGAGGTGGCCTGGCGCGCGGGTGCCGCGCTCGAGCGGCCGCTGCCCGGGCGCCGGCTCCAACCGCTCACCGCCACGTTCCGGATGATGGGTGTCGAAGTCGGGCGCACCAGCACGGCCGAGTTGCACCAGGCGATGCGCGTGGCCGCAGAGGCCGGTGACTACCGCCTGCCCCGCCGGGAGGGCTCCGTCCACCGCACGGTGCTCGAAGGCGTGGTGCACACCAACCTGACCCGGATCTCGGGCATTGACCCGACGGACCCGTTCGAGCTCTCGGCTGCCGAGCGTGAGGGGCGCCTCCAGATAGCGGAGTACGCACGGTTCCTCGTGGACCGCGTGCCCGGTTACGAGCACTCCACCATCGTCTCGACCAGCGACCGCATCGGCGTGCGGGAGTCGCGCCGGCTGCTAGGCCGGTACGTCCTCACCCGCGACGACGTCATGTCCGCCCGTGACGCCTGGGATGCCGTGGCGCGATGTGGTGCACCCCTGGAGGATCACGACGGCGGAGAGGCCACGGTGTGGGAGTACATCGGCGGCGCGAAGCCCAGCGGAGACACCTACGGCATTCCCTACCGGTGCCTGCTTCCGGTGGACATCGACGGCCTCCTGGTGGCCGGGCGCTGCCTGTCCGCCACCCACGATGCGCACGCCTCCGTGCGCTCGATGGCGCAGTGCATGGCAATGGGTCAGGCGGCCGGGACGGCCGCAGCCATGGGCGTCCGGGCTGAAGTGCAGCCTGGCGACCTGGACGTCGACCAGCTGCGGACGCAGCTGACGAAGGATGGGGTGATCCTGTGATCCGCACGGTCCTGGGCGACATCGCACCCGAGGAGCTGGGCGTCGCCTTCGCCCACGAGCACCTGCTCATGACCGGTGGCTGGCCCGTGATGAACGAGCCTGACTACCGGCTCGACAGTGTGGACAAGGCGGTCGAGGAGCTCCAGCCGGCACAGGCGGCCGGTCTGGCCGCGGTCGTCGAGATGACTCCGAACGGCTTCGGGCGCAGCGCGCGCGGGCTGCAAGAAATCTCGCGCCGCACGGGCGTCCACATCGTCGCCACGACCGGACTGCACAAAGTCGGCTACTACGCCGACAACCATTGGCTGCACCGCTACTCGGCCGAGCAGATCGCAGGGATGCTCGTCGACGAGATCGAGCTCGGCATGGACGAGCACAACCTCGAGGGTCCACTGGTGGCCCGCACCGACGCCCGGGCCGGGGTCGTCAAGGTGGCGACGTCCTACCACCGCCCGGGACGGTCGGTGGAAAAGCTGGTCGAGGCCGTGGGGGAGGCACACGGCCGGACCGGCGTGCCCGTCGCCACGCACAACGACAAAGGCACGTTCGGGCACGAGCTGCTGGACCTGTTGGTTGCGGCCGGCGTCCCCGAGAGCAGCGTCATCCTGGGTCACATCGACCACAACCCGGACCCGGTGGTGCTGGGGGAGCTCGCGGGGCGGGGGGCCTACCTGGCGCTCGACCGCCCCGGCCGTATCAAGTACGCCCCTGACAGTGACACCGTGGAGCTGCTGTGTGCGCTGGTGGAGCTGGGTCACGCGGACCGCATCCTGCTGGGCTCGGACCTTGCCCGCCGTTCGTACTGGCGCTCTCTGGGCGGAGGTCCGGGTCTGGACTACCTGCTGACGACGTTCGCACCTCGGCTGGCCGGCGGCGACTTGGAGCCAGTGCTCCGCCAGGCCCTGACCACCAACATCGCCCGCGTCCTCGACTTCGGGAAGCCGACCTCCTCGTGAAGCCCGTGACACTCCAGCGTCGTGCAGGCGACCGCGCACCGGTGGGGCGGTCAGCCGGTGCGTCCGTATGCCGCCGCGGGACTCCCGAGCGCGATCCAGGACTCGAGCTGCTCGCGCTCGAGCAGCTCGTCGACGACGAGGAATGCCGCGCCCTTGAGTCCGGCCTGCTCACCCAGCGGGGAGAGCGTGAGGCGGAGGGAGCGGGTGGAGAGCGGCAGGGACCGCTTGAAGACCACTTGCCGGACGGTGGCGAGGTAGGAGTCCCCGGACCGGACCACGGCGCCCCCCAGCAGGACCACCGCGGGGTTGAAGAAGTTGACGATGCTGGCCAGCGCCTCCCCGACCAGGGTCGCGGACCGCGACATCAGGTCGACGGCGACGGGATCGCCGTGCTGAGCGGCTCGGGCGACGTCCGCGCTGCTGATCTCGTGGCCTTCCTGCGCCAGCTGGCGCAGGAAGGGGCTTCGTCCCGAGGCCGCCGCGGCGGCCCCGTCACGCGCCAAGGCCGCCCCGCCGGCGAGCGCCTCGAGGCAGCCGACGCGGCCACACCGGCACACCTCGAGGGTGTCCTGGACCACGGCCATATGCCCGATGTCTCCGGCGCACCCCTCGGCGCCACGATGGAGTCGGCCACCGGAGACCAGACCTGCCCCGATGCCGGTGCCCACCTTCACGTACACGAGGTCACCCTCGGAGCGGGCCATCCCGCCGCGCAGCTCGCCGAGGGCCATGAGGTTGACGTCGTTGTCGACCCACGCAGGGACGTTGAAGCGATGCTCGAAGTAGCCGCGCACGTCGAAGCCGTCCCAACCGGGCATGATCGGCGGCGCGACCGGCCGGCCGGTGCGGAACTCCACAGGACCGGGCAGGCCGACTCCGACCCCCCAGAGGTCGGTCTGCCCCCCGTGCTTCACCAGGAGCTCTCGGAACAGCTGGTCGACCCGGCGCAGGATCTCCTCCGGACCGTCGTTGATCGCGGCGTCCTGGCGGTCCTGGAGGAGCACTCTGCCCGCCAGATCGGCAAGGCCCACACCGATACTGGTGGCGCCGAGGTCTGCGACCAGGACGTGTCCGGCGTCTGCCTTGAACCTGAGCTCGCGGGCGGAACGGCCGCCGGTCGAAGGAGCCTTGCTGCCCTGTTCGAGCAGCCCAAGCTCCACCAGCTGCAGCACGCGCTGCGCGACGACGTTGCGTCCCAGGCCCGAGCTGTGAGCCACCTGCGGACGGGTGCGTGCCTGACCCGACCTCACGGCCGAGAGCACGGTGACCAGGCTCTCGAGGTGCTCGGCCTGCACGCGTGGGGCGCGCCGCTGCCCCGCCGTAGGCGCTTCTCCAGTCATCACGAGGAAATGCTAATGCCTTGTGCGACTTTTGTCCCTGCCATGCAAAAGTATGATCCTGCGAATGGTCCGAGATGCCTTACTATGCGCACCGTGTGGCGAGTAGAGGGCACAACTCGTGCATATTACTGCACGTATAGGGATTGACTTCCGCATGAACAGTGCTTATGTTTCACCTGTTGTCACCGGCGAAGCCACCCAAAGGAGGGTCTGATGCGCTTCGGTTACCACACCATCACCTGGGGCGGGGTCGTCGGTGACCCCGTCGGCGTCACCAGCGTGAAGGACTTGTTCTACCGGGCGAACGGGGACATGGTTCGAGCCGTCGAGGACATCGCGTCCGCCGGCTACGAAGGCCTGGAGATGTTCGACGGAAACGTCGCCGACTACGCGGACCGGCCGGAGGAACTGCACCGCCTCTTGCGCGAGCACGGCCTGGAGCTGGTGAGCGTCTACAGCGGCGGCAACTTCATCTACGACGAGATCCTCGACGAGGAGCTCGACCGTGTCCGGAAGGCCGCCGAGCTGGCCGCCACGTTCGGAGCCGCGAACCTCGTGGTCGGCGGAGGCGCCCGACGCGCGTCCGGGACGCGGCCCCAAGACTACGAACGGCTGGGCGCCGCGCTCGACCGGGTCTGTGACCTGGCGAAGGCCCATGGTCTGCACGCCTGCTACCACCCCCATCTGTCGACGATCGTCGAGTCCTCTGAAGAGCTGGACCGCCTGATGCCCCACACCCGCATCGACTTCTGCCCCGACACGGCCCACCTCGCCGCGGGGGGCTCCGACCCAGCCGCCCTGATCCGTCGCTACGGCGACCGCATTCGCCACGTCCACCTCAAGGACCTGCGGCGGGAGCCACTCGGCTTCCTGCCGCTGGGTGAGGGAGAGGTCGACTTCCCCGAGGTCATGGCTGCCCTCTCCGAGGTCGGCTACGACGGTTGGGTGATCGTCGAGCTGGACTCCCATGAGGGAGACCCGCGGGAGGCGGCGGTGCAGAGCAAGGCCTACCTGGACCGTCTGCTGGCCGGCCCACAGGCCTGAGACCGCACGACAACCCGTCCTTCATCGGCCACGAGCCGGTACTGCGCACCACCTACACCGACACCCCGCCCGGGGAGTCCTGCACCTGGAGAAGATCAATGTCCCGAAACCCTCGCATGGCTGTGATCGCAGCCGCGCTCGCGTTCACTGCCGCCACTGCGGCGTGCAGCGCGAGCGGCACGGCGGCCACGTCACAGGACGCCGGAGTATCGAAGAAGGCCGAGGAGGCGCTCGCCTCGATCAGCGGAAAGATCCTCGGCAAGGGGGCGAACGGCGAGGAGGCCGCCACCCCCGACGAGGCAAAGCTCAGCGACGCCGAGGTCGCGCAGGTCAAGGCCAAGAACGCGACGGCCGCCATCGTGATGCACTACGGCGGCAACGACTGGTCCACGGCCCAGGTCGCAGGCATGAAGTCGGAGTTCGCCCGGCTGGGCATCAAGGTGATCGCCACCACGGACGCGAACTTCAAGCCCGACAAGCAGGTGTCGGACATCGAGACCGTCCTCGCCCAGAAGCCCGACATCATGATCTCCATCCCGACCGACCCGGTGGCCACGGCTGCGGCGTACAAGAAGGTCGCGGCCGCCGGAGTCAAGCTCGTCTTCATCGGCAACACGGCCAAGGGCATGACGGTGGGCAAGGACTACGTCTCGGTGGTTTCCGCCGACGACTACGGCAACGGGGTCGTGTCGGCGCACCTCATGGCGAAGGCACTCGGGGGCAAGGGCGAGATCGGGCTCGTGTTCCACGAGGCGGACTTCTTCGTCACCAAGCAGCGCTACGAGGCCTTCAAGTCCACCATCGCCAAGGACTACCCCGCCATCAAGATCGTCGAGGAGCAGGGCATCGCCGGACCGGATTTCGCTGGTGACGCCCAGACCGTGGCCAGCGCCATGCTCAGCAAGCACCCCAACCTGTCCGGCATCTGGGGAGTCTGGGATGTCCCGGCAGAAGGCATCATGGCCGCCGCTCGCGCCGCTGGTCGCACGGACCTGAAGATCGCGACCGAGGACCTTGGCAAGAACGTGGCCATTGCCATGGCGAAGAACGAGCTGGTCGTCGGACTGGGCGCGCAGCGTCCCTTCGACATGGGTGTCACCCAGGTCGATCTTGCGGCCGGCGCGCTGCTTGGCAAGAAGGAGCCCGGCTACGTGGCCATCCCGGCTCTGCCGGTCGAGCACTCCAACGTTCTCGAGGCGTGGAAGCAGGTCTACCACCAGGACGCTCCCGCGGACCTGCAGAGCTCGTTCAAGAAGTAGCAAGGTCGGCGGGGCGGCTGCTGGATCGGGCCGCCCCGCCCGGAAGGAAGCTCGGATGGACGATAAAACCAGCACGGCCTGCGCGGTGCAGATGTGCGGCATTCAGAAGGCCTTCGACGGTGTTGTCGTGCTCAAGAACGTGGACTTTGAAGTCACGCGTGGCGAGGTGCACGCCCTTGCCGGCGGCAATGGGGCCGGCAAGTCGACCCTCATGAAAATCCTCCAGGGGGTCTACCGCGCGGATGAAGGCGAAATCCGCATCGACGGCGAACCGGTTGAGATCGTCTCCATCCATGGTGCTCGGGCCGCGGGAATCGGCATGGTGTTCCAGGAGTTCAGTCTCGTGCCGAGCCTGACCGTGGCACAGAACATCTACCTCGCCGACGAACCCAGCGGGCGGCTTGGCCTCATCGACGACCGCCGCGCCGTCGCGAAGGCGAGGGAGGTGTTCGCTGAGATGGAGGTCAAGGTCGATCCGAAGGCCACGGTATCCAGTCTCGGGACCGCCTACTGGCAGCTCACCGAGATCGCCAAGGCGCTCGCACAGGACGCCCGGGTGCTCATCATGGACGAGCCGACAGCGAGCCTGGCCAAGCACGAGACGGAAGCCCTGTTCGACCTCATTGGACGACTCAAGCTTCGCGGCATCTCCATTATCTACATCTCCCACCGGATGGACGAGATCTATCGGATCGCGGACCGAATCACCATCCTGCGTGACGGACAGCGTCTGCTGACTGAACCCCTGAGCACGGTGACGCCCACCCAGATTGTTGAGGGCATCGTGGGCAAGAAGATCGAAGGTCAGCTGAACTACCGGGAGCGCGCGGGCCTAACTGAGCGGGAAGCCGTCCTGGAGGTGGAGGGCCTGACCAGTGGACCTCTGGTCAAGGGCGTCACCTTCACCGTCCACGCGGGAGAAATCGTCGGCCTCGCCGGGCTGATGGGGAGCGGACGCACCGAGCTGGCGCGAGCGCTGTTTGGGATCGACCGCGCCACCAGCGGGTCCATCCGCCTGCACGGCAAGGAAGTCACTATCAGCGACCCCAGTCAGGCGATCGGGCACGGTCTGGCCCTCATTCCTGAGGACCGGCGCGAGCAGGGCCTGGTGCTCGACCACTCAGTCAGGGAAAACCTGCTGCTCCCCCTTCTGGACCAATTGCGCAAGGGGCCGCTGGTCGACCGCAAGGCGGCGAAAGCTCTGTCGTCCAGTCTGATTCAGCGTTTCGCGATTAAGGCCACGAACCCGAATCGGCCCATCAGATTGCTGTCCGGCGGCAACCAACAGAAGGTGGTCATCGCCAAGTGGCTTGGCACGGACCCGGACGTTCTGATCCTTGACGAACCCACCGCTGGCGTGGACATCGGCACCAAGTCCGAGATTCTGGAGATGGTCCGCTCCCTGGCAGATGCAGGCAAGGCCGTCATCGTCATCTCCTCGGAGTACCCCGAACTCCTCGCGGTCAGCGACCGCATCCTCATCCTTCGCGATGGCTCCGTTGCCCGCGATATGCGACGTAGCGAGATCACGGACGAGGAATCCCTCCAACTCGCCGTTCAAGGAGTCTCAGCATGAGTGTCACCGCCCCCACGAATGAGCCCGTCGCGGAAGGCGTAGCGCCGCGCCGCCTTGGCAGTGTTGACTGGCGTCGTTACGTCATATACATCGGCTTCCTCGTCGTCTTCGCATTCTTCGCGATCCTGCTGCGCGACGAAGGGTTCCTCTCGACCACCAACCTGCTCAACATCTTTAGGCAGACTGCGACGATCACGGTCATCGCCGTCGGCATGACGTACGTCATCGCCTGCGCCGAGATCGATCTGTCAGTGGGGTCGGTCGCGGGACTCTCCAGCGTCATCACCGCGATGGCGCTGTCCCACTGGGGCCCAGTCGTGGGCGTGGTTGCCGGCCTTGCCGTCGGCCTCGCCGTGGGCAGCATCAACGGAGCTCTGGTCAGCCTTTTGGGCATCCCGTCGTTCCTCGTCACCCTGGGCATGTTGGGGATTGCCGCAGGCGTTGCCCAGTGGATCACCTCGTCCGCACCCCAGCCAATCCTGAACGACACGTTCAACCTGATCTTCGGAGGTGGCAACTTCGGGCCCATCCCGGGCCTTCTGGTCTGGAGCGCCATCTTCGTAACCATCGGGGCAATCGTCCTCGCACGGACCCGATTCGGCCGACAGGTCTTGGCCACGGGAGGAAACCGGACAGCCGCCCAGTACACCGGCATCAACACCAAGCGGATCAAATTCCAGGTACTCCTCCTGTCCGCGACGATCGCCAGCGTCGCCGGCATGCTGTACGCCGGTCGGCTCCAGTCCGGACGTTTTCAGTGGGGGGCGGGCGACGAGCTCTCGGCGATCGCGGCAGTCATCCTCGGAGGGACAAGCCTCTTCGGGGGCGCAGGCTCCGTCGTGGGCACGCTCTTCGGCGCGCTGCTGATCGGCCTCATCAACAACGGGCTCATCCTTGCCGGACTGGACAGCAGCCAGCAGCAGGTCGTCCGTGGCGTGATCATCATCCTGGCGGTCGCGCTCGCCAGGAAGAAGTAACCTGATGAACGCGCTCAGAGCCGGCATCATCGGCGCCGGCTTCATCGGCGGCGTCCACGCGTACGCGGTCCGCGCCAGCGGGGGAATCGTCGCCCAGGTCGCCGACGCCTCCCCCGACGCGTCCGCCGCGGCCGCTGTCCGCTTCGGCGCCATCAGGGGCGCCGAGTCGGCCGAGTCCCTAATCACCTCCGGCGACGTCGACGTCGTGCACATCTGCACTCCGAACGACACGCACTACGAGCTCGCGCTCGCTGCCCTGGAGGCAGGCAAGGCAGTCATCTGCGAGAAGCCGTTGGCGACCTCCGTCGAGCAGGCATCCCACCTCGCTCGGGTCGCGGCGCACACCGGGGCGGTCACCGCGGTCCCCTTCGTCTACCGGTTCTACCCCTCGGTCCGCGAGGCGAGGTACCACATCACCACCGGTGAGGCAGGCGACCTCTGGATGCTTCACGGCTCCTACCTGCAGGACTGGCTGTCCAGTGCCCAGGAGACGAACTGGCGGGTCGACCCAGCCAGGGGAGGGGGCTCGAGGGCGTTCGGGGACATCGGTGTCCACTGGTGTGACCTCATGGAGTTCACCACCGGTCACCGCATCACCCGGCTGGTGGCCCGCATGTCGGTGGCCCACAAGAACCGCAGGAGCCCCGACGGCCGGACCCTCGTCGGGACCGAGGACGGCGCCACCGTGCTGTTCGAGACCGACCGAGGTGCCACGGGGTCGGTGGTCGTCAGCCAGGTCTCACCCGGGCGCAAGAACCGCCTGTGGTTCTCCTTCGACGGGACGAACGCGGCATACGTCTTCGACCAGGAGGTGCCCGACTCGCTGTGGGTAGGTGGCCGACCCTCCAACACGGTCGTGCCACGGGGGCCCGACACATTCTCGCCCGGCGGCGGCGCCGACTACGCGAGGCTGCCCTCCGGACACCCCCAGGGTTACCAGGACAGCTTCACGGCCTTCGTCGCGGACGCGTACGCCGCAGTGGCGGGCGCACGCCCGGACGGGCTGCCCAGTTTCGACGACGGCCTGCGTGCCGCGGTCATCACCGAGGCCGTCCTCGCCTCGGCCGCCAAGGACGAATGGGTGGAGGTTCCCTCGTGAAACTCGGATTTCTCACTGCCTGCCTGCCGGGGCGCCCACTGAAGGACATCGCCTCCTGGGCTGCACAGCACGGCTTCGAGGCACTCGAGGTCGCCGCCTGGCCGGCCCTGGGCGACCGACCCTTCACCGCGAGCCACATCGCGGCGGAGTCGTTCACCGAGTCCGACGCCGAGGAGATCCGGGCGCTGTTCGACTCACACTCCCTCACGCTGTCCTCGCTGGCGTTCTACGACAACAACCTGCACCCGGACCCTGCCGAGCGGCAGGCCGTCAACGACCACGTGGTGGCCTGCATCCACGCCGCCGCCATGCTCGGCGTCCCGACAGTCGGAACGTTCGTCGGTCGGCACCCCGGCCAGACCGTCGCGGAGAACCTGCGGGAGGCGGAGCGCATCTTCCCCCGGCTCGTGGACCACGCCGGCGAGAAGGGCGTGAAACTCGTCATCGAGAACTGCGTCATGGAGGGTTGGCACCCCGACGGCTACCCCGGGAACCTGGCGTACTCGCCTGAGCTCTGGGAGTGGATGTTCGACTTGGGTCTGTACCTCAACTACGACCCGTCGCACCTGATGTGGATGGGCATCGACCCCGTGAAGGCCCTCCGCCCGTACGTCGACCGGGTGGCCCACGCCCAGGCCAAGGACATCCAGCTGTTCCCGGAGAAGCGAGACCGGTTCGGGTGGCCCGGCATCGCCGACAAGTCCCCTGACCCCTGGGACGTGGGGTGGTGGCGCTACCGCGTGCCCGGGCGAGGTGACGTCGACTGGAACGGCGTCATCGACACCTTGTACGAGGGCGGCTTCGACGGGGTGCTCTCGGTCGAGCACGAGGACCCGGTCTGGGGCGGCGCCGAGGCCCGCGTCGAGACCGGCCTGGAGATCGCCTACACCACCCTGCGGCCGCTGGTCGTGAAGTGACGATCGCCGACCACCCCGACAACGCCGACCACCGCAGGGCGACCGAAATGGAGAAGATCTAGATGGCACACGTGCAGACGGTCCTGGGGCCCGTCGCGCCGCAGGAGCTGAAGCGGGTCCTCACCCACGAGCACCTCATGTCCCTCGTGACCGGGCCGTGGCTGTCGGGAGGCCTGCGCGACGAGCGGGTCGAGCTGGCCGTTGGTGCGTTGTCGGGCCTTCCCGACCTCGGCTTCGGCACCGTCGTCGACCTCACCCCCTACGAGATCCTTGGGAGGGACGTCCCTGCGCTGGTCGAGATCTCGCGACGCACCGGCCTGCACGTGGTGGCGGCCTCCTCCATCTACCTCGAGCCGTACGCCCCGAGCTGGGCCCTCGAGGCGAGCCTCGACGAGCTCACGGAACGGCTGGTCTGCGACGCGACCGAGGGCGTGGAGGACACGGGCGTCAAGATCGGGATCTACGGCGAGCAGGCGACGGGGCTCGGCGCGATCTCCTCGCAGGAGGAGAAGTTCTTCCGTGCGGCGGCACGGGCTCATCGCCGGACCGGGTTGGCGCTGAACACGCACACGACGCACGGGACGATGGCCCTGGAGCAGATCGCCATCCTGCGCGAGGAGGGCGCCGACCTCTCGCGGGTCGTGATCGGGCACATGGACATCCAGCCCGACCTCGACTATGTGCGAGAGGTGCTGGCGAGCGGGGTGAACATCGCCTTCGACACCCTGGGCAAGCAGTTCTGGGACTTCGTCCTCGAACCGCCGTCGGCGAACCCTCCTGCCGGCGAGTCCGCCAAGCGCGCCTACCACCGGCCCGACAGCATCCGACTGGACGAGATCGTCCAGCTCGTGCGTGAGGGCTACGCCGACCGCATCGTGATGTCGTTGGACCTCACCGGCAAGGAGACGCACGACAACCCCACCACGCAGGGCCGTGACGGCTACTCCTTCATCGGCGCGCAGGTCGTGCCCCGACTCGCCGAGCTTGGGGTCCCCCCAGAGGCGTTGGAGCAGATGCTCGTGACGACGCCTGCCCGGCTGCTCACCATCGACTAGCACCCCACCCCCACACCACCCTCTCTGACCGAATTGAGGAGATCGACACATGACTTGGCCTGTCTTTCCACTGGACACGTGGTTCTACCACTCGCATGGCTCGTACTCGTTCGAGGCCAAGTGCGAAATGGTGAGCGACCTGGGCTACGACGGCATCTGTTTCACCCTGTGGAGCGAGCAGTCCTGGGCTGACGTCCCCCGGTTCGGCACGGTGCAGTCGCAGTACGGGATTGACGTCCTCGGGGTCTATGCGGCGGTGACGGGTCCGGACGACGAGAAGGGTCGCGCGCAGGTGCTCGAGCTGCTGCGCACCGTCGAGGGCGCTAGCAACCTCGAGCTCGCGGTCCTCGGCAGCCCGGCTGCGTCGCAGCACTCTGACCCCGCCGGCGACGCCGCCGTCCTGGACATGCTGGAGGAGTTCGCGTCCGTCGCCGGCCCGAGGGGGATGACGATCTCCCTCTACCCGCACGCGGACTGCTGGCTCCAGACGACCGAGGACGCCGTGCGCCTGGTCAAGCAGCTGGACAATCCCGCGGTCCGGGTCGTCTTCTCGGGCTTCCACTGGTTCGCGGTCGATGGCAGGGACCCGCAGGGGACCATCGAGCTCGCCGCCCCGTACCTCGCTTCCGCGAACCTCTGCGGCTCGCGGCGTGGACCCAACCCGCTCGGCATGCCGGCCACCATCGAGCCCATCGACTCCGGGCAGCTCGACAACTTCTACCTCATGGGCCTGCTCAAGAAGCACGGCTATGCGGGACCCCTCGGACTGCAGGGCTACTCCATCGGTGGCGACCCCTACCCCAAGCTCAAGCACTCGATCCAGGTCGTCCGCAACATGCAGCGACGGCTCGAGGACCACCCAGGCTGGGCGGACCTCCGCCTCGACCCCAGCCCCGGCGCGTCAGGGGCGGACTGGTGAGCGCGGGCACCGAGATGAGTGGCAGCACGTTCTTCGACGAGCACCAGCGCGCGACCGTGGCTGCGGCCATGGCCAGGATCATCCCCTCGGACGAGACCCCCGGCGCGACCGAGGCCGGCACCATCGACTTCCTGGACCAGTACCTCTCCGGCACCGGTTACGTCTACGCCAAGCCTGACGGCAGCGGGTTCGAGGAGCTCCGGGGCAAGCAGCTCGAGGCCTGGACCAAGCGCATCGGCCTGCTCCAGGAGCGTTACGTGGAGGGCATCGAGGCGCTCGACCGCACGGCCAACGAGGAGGGTGGAGCCGACTTCGTCGCGCTGGGCCCAGAACAGCAGGACCACGTGCTGACGGTCTTCGAGACACCTCGCAGCCGGGCCGAGACGGTGGCGGACACGTCCCGGATGAGCCTGTACGGGCCGCCCACCGAGCCCGCGCTCCAGCAGACCAACGCCGAGATCGGCCTGTCGTTCATGGCCCTTCTCTGCCTGCACACCCGTCAGGGCTTCTACAGCGACCCCGTGTACGGCGGTAATCGGGAACAGGTGGGCTGGAAGAACATCGGGTTCGCCGGGCCGCCCAACCTCGCCGTGACGCAGACGGCCGACTACAGCACCCTCGACTACTTCGCTGAGAACCGTCAGCACCCGATTCCGGAGGAGAACCATGGCGCCTAGAACGAAGCCCGAACGTGTGGATGTGTGCATCATCGGAGCAGGGGCATCTGGTGCCACCGCCGCGAAGGTGCTGACCGAGCGGGGCCTGAGCGTAGTGGGCCTCGAGCGGGGACCATGGCGGACAAAGGAGACCTTCGCGGGCGACGAGCTCGCGAACGTCAACCGTTACAACCTCACCCCCGACCCCCTCCTCGACCCGCGGACCGTGCGTGAGCTGCCGGACGGCGAGGTGCGGGTGGAGCAGTTCTGCCCGGTTCCCCAGATGGTGGGAGGTGGCACGGTGCATTGGCAGGGCTGGTTGCCGAGGTTCACCCCCAACGACTTCCGCTTCCACAGCGTGGTGGGCGACCTGGCTGGGACGACGATCGCGGACTGGCCGATCTCCTACGAGGACCTCGAGCCCTATTACGACAAGGTCGAATGGGCGTTCGGCGTCTCGGGCCGGGCCGGCGCGAACGCGTTCGAGGGCAAGCGCTCGCGCGACTACCCGTTGCCCCCAATGCCCATGTCGAGGTACGCGGAGAAGTACCACCAGGGGTGTGCGGAGCTCGGATGGAACTCGTTCCCGACCCCGCAGGCCGCTTTGTCGCAACCCTGGAACGGCCGGGACGCCACGGTCATCAGCGCATTCGCGCAGCAGCACGGCGACCCTACTGGCACGCGGTCGAGCGCTTTGAGCGTCTGGGTGCCGGATGCCCTCGCGACGGGGAGGTACGACCTGCGTCCCGACTCCTACGTCCGCGAGATCACGGTGGACGAGCGAGGAAGGGCGAAGGGCGCCGTCTACCAGGACGCGGAAGGGAGCCTCTACGAGCAGGAGGCGGATGTCTTCATCCTGGCCTGCGGCGCGGTCGAGACGGCGCGCCTCATGCTCCTGTCGACCTCGGCGCGGTTCCCGAACGGACTCGCCAACACCTCCGACCTGGTCGGACGGAACGTCACCTTCCACGAGTACAGCGCTGCCATCGGCCTGTTCGAGGACCCCATCTACGCCTGGGCCGGAGGCGGCTACACCAGCGCCAGCAGCTTCCAGTTCTACGAACACGACGACAGCCGCGGCTTCGCGGGTGGCGGGCACATGGCGTGCGCCGGTGTCGGCATCCCCCTCCCGATCAACTGGGGACTCCCGGACCGCCCGGCGTGGGGCGCGGCCGCCAAGCGGGTCGACGAACAGTACTTCAACCACAGCATGGCGGCTGCGATGGTCGTCCACGACATGCCGCAGCACGAGAACCGGGTGGAGCTCGACGACTCGGTCAAGGACGCCTGGGGCCTGCCGGTCGCGCGCATCACGCTGAAGCCGCACGAGAACGACCTGGCGATGGGCCGGTTCCTCGTCGACCGCAGTGCGGAGATCCTGGCTGCCGCCGGCGCGACCAGCACGCAGAGCGTCTACATGGACCGGATCACGGGCAACTGCTCGCATCAGCACGGGACGGCGCGGATGGGAGAAGATCCGGAGGCGTCGGTGCTCGATTCTTGGTGCAGGGCGCATGACGTCGAGAATCTGTTCGTCGTAGACGGGAGCTCGTTCCCCACCGCAACGGGCGCCAATCCGACGCTGACGATCATGGCAAACGCTTGGCGAGTTGCGGAGCACATCAGCGCCAACCGCGGCTAAGCGTGCAGGGCCCCTTCGGCCCCACCTGACGCGCGGAAGTCGCACTCGCCACCACTCGAACGAAGGACGCTGCCGCCGGGGTGGACTGACCGGTCTACCCCGGCGGGAGTCCACGAGGGCCAATCTCGTCGTGTGGAGGCAACGAAGGGTCGGTGGAAAGGCCGTGATGGCGCTCGGTGTTCGGGCTGAGAGGCAACTAGAAGGCACGCGGTTTCGCGTCGATCTCCAGTTCGGAGACCGGTGCGCCCGAAGGGACGCGGCGGTCTGTCGACAGCAGACCGGGGATGCCGTGCTGGTCGACGTAGGTGCGCGGATGAGTCAAGTTCTACCAGTCCCGGGGGAGACCGCGATTCGTGCATCGATTCCTCAGCGAGGGATGTGAAGAGGCCCACCTTGGGACATCAAAGCCACTGAGATCCCGCCGTGCCGAGGCAACCTAGGGCACGAGTCCGCTTGCGTCTCCGAGCCGACGATGGCGGGACCGGTCTGCGTGTACGAGAGCAGGCGATCAGGGGCGGGGCATGCGAGCGGCCAAGTTCACGAATGCCGAGGAACAGCAGAGGAGGAAGCTGAATGGTCGGGGAGATGATCGCGCGGTGGGGTTCGGGGCGTCGGGGTGCGCCTCTCGTGGGTACCCGAGGTCGTGCTGACTGCCCGCCGCCCCGGCGGCTGTGAGCTGCAGCAACGAGGTCCTCGACCTGGGCGGTGTGGGCTGCGCCCAGGGCGGCGGTCGTCGCCGTCCCGGGCGCGCTCCCGACGCTGTCCGAACTTGTGGTTTCCCCAGCGGCGAAGAGCATGGCGAGCTCGTCGTCGCCGATGACGGCCGACCCTCCGTCGCCGTAGATGCGCAGGCTGGTCTCCACTGACAGCCAGCCGCGTGCTCATGCCCCGGCGTGCGCGGGGCTCGTCGCGTAGGCGTGGGCGGTGGCGACGACGGCCGCCACGGTGTCGAGCTCGTCCTCGGTCCGGGGACCGAAGAGCATGACGAACCCGGCGGACAGGCGGGTGCCGGCCCATGGGTGGGGGACACCCCAACCGTGGGCGACGAGGTCGGCTGCGTGGGCTGCGGGGAGGGCGAGGTGCATCGACCCGTCGTAGGCGGGGTGCAGGTGCGCGAACTCGCGGGCTTCGGGCACGAGGTATGCCGCGTCGGGCCCGGCGCCGTCGGGGAGCGTGAACGCGCGGGCCCCCGGAACGGAGATGAGCGAGGGACCACTGTGCACGCCGTCGAGGGCGCTCGTCATGGCGAAGAGCTGCTCCTGCAGGTGGGCCGGGGCGTTCTGCGACCGCTGCTGTTGCGGGATGTCCCACGAGACCTCAGGGGGAGTGCCCTCGCGTCGCGGGAGGCGGCCC
Source organism: Pedococcus sp. NPDC057267 (assembly GCF_042668795.1). Taxonomy (NCBI): domain Bacteria; kingdom Bacillati; phylum Actinomycetota; class Actinomycetes; order Micrococcales; family Intrasporangiaceae; genus Pedococcus; species Pedococcus sp. NPDC057267. Next base: position 78,825 of record NZ_JBHUYG010000005.1, read on the forward strand.
GAGCCGACCAGGTCCCACTTGAGGTCCGTGGGGGCGCCGACGGGGGCCGGGCCCTCGGAGTCGAGGTGGACGAACCGCTCGCCCAGCCAGGCTGCCAGCCGGCGCACGGTCCCCGTGGTCAGTCCGTGGCCGCCGGGGTCACGGCGGCCGACGGTCGGGGCCCCGGACTCGGTGTGCAGCCAGGTCCAGGTGCGGTCGAGCAGCTCGCGGGGGATGACGTGGTCGGTCTCGCCCTGCGCCACGAAGATCGGCAGGTTGGCCAGGCGGCCGCGGTCGAGGGGCACACCCGCGTCGAACGGGAGCGTCCCGTAGAGGATCGCGGCCCCGGCGTACCGCCCGGGGTCGGCCAGCACGAGGCCACCGGCGAAGGCGGCGCCACCACTGAAGCCGACGAGCACCACCGGGCGTCCGGCCGGCGCGACACCGTCGAGCCACTCCCGGAACCACGCCATGGTCCCGGCGAGCGAGGAGGCCACCGGGCGGCCGATACCGCGGTTGGCGAACCACGCGAACCCACCACCCTCGGCGATCGGTGCGCGTACGGCGGCATACTCCACGCCCACGGGCAGATGGGACGCGAGGCCGATGATCTCCTGCTCGTTCGACCCGCGGCCGTGGAGCAGGACGACGAGCGGGGCCGACGGGTCGCCAGCTCCGTGGGTCGCGACGACCGGTGCCGGGAACGTCGGCGCGGTGCTCATCGGGCGTCCTGCGGGACGAGCTCGGCGGCGGTGCGCACGCCGGACCACCGGGTGACCTCGGCGGCGAGGTCGAGGCGCTCGACCGGGGCCGCGTGCTCGAACTCGCCCCACGAGGCGCGGGGGAGCATCCACATGACCTCGAACTCGTTGCCGTCGGGGTCCTGGCCGTACAGGCTCTTGGTGGCGCCGTGGCTGGACTCCCCGGTGAGGGCGCCGAGGCGCAGCAGGGTGGTGCGGGCCTCGACGAGCTCGTCGATGGTGTCGACCTGCCACGCGAGGTGGTACAGGCCGAGGGAGCCGCGCGGGCGCGGGGGTTGGGGTCCGACCCCGAAGAGACCGAGGTCGTGGTGGTTGCCCGATCGGGGCAGCCGCAGGAACGCGGCGTTCGCGCGGGGCTCCTGCGCGACGACGTCCATCCCGAACGCCTGCTGGTAGAAGTCCAGGCTGCGGGTGACGTCGCTGACGAACAGCACGGCGTGGTTGAGCCGGACGGCGTTGGCGGTCATGGTGCGGGCTTTTCCTTCCCGGGAGGTCCGGTCGTGGGGTGTGCGGGTGTGTGGGTCAGGCGACCACGCCGAAGCCGCCGGTCCACGAGATCTTCTCGCCGGCGGCCAGGGTGATCTGCAGGAAGCCGAGGGCCTCCAGCTCGCGGGCGCGTCGCAGGGACCCGGCGTCGATCGCCTTCAGGCCGCCGCTGGTGACGATCCCGGCAAGAGTCGACTTCGCGTCGGCGTCGTCACCGGCGATGAGGACCGTCGTCGTGAGGTCACCCACCGTGCCCGAGGCGAGGGTGCCGGCGAAGTTGGTGTTGAACGCCTTGAGGACCCGCGACTGCGGCAGGGCAGCGGCGAGCTCGGCGGCGGCGGAGCCGTCGGCAGGCACGGTCAGGGAGTCGAAGGTCTCGAAGTCCACCGGGTTGGTGATGTCGACGACGATGCGTCCGACAAGGTCGGACCCGTGCCGGGCCACGATGTCGGCCACGGCCGAGTGCGGGACGGCGAGGACAACGACGTCACCGAACTGGACGTCAGTGTCGTCCTTGCCGACGAACGCGACGGAATGGCCGCCACGACCGGCGACCGCGGCGATCGCCTGACCCATGGTGCCGGTGCCGAGAATCGAGATGTGAGCCATGAGGTGCCTCCTGAAGAGTGTTGCTTTGGTTGTTGATACAAGTAACATCGTACACCCAAAAGTTGTTCCTTCAACTGAAGCGGCTACGCTGGAGGGTATGACGACACGATGGCTCGACGAGCAGGAACGGGCCGCCTGGCTGCGGCTGGCAGCCGTGATGGAGCTGCTCCCGGCCGCCCTCGACGCCCAGCTGCGGCGGGACGCCGGGGTCAGCCACTTCGACTACTTCGTCCTCGCGATGCTGTCGGAGGCTCCCGAGCGCACGCTGCGGATGACCGCCCTCGCGCAGCGCACCAGCGCCTCACTCCCGCGGCTGTCCCACGTCGTGAACAAGCTCGAGGGGCGCGGACTCGTCGAGCGGTTCCCGTGCCCCGAGGACCGGCGCGCGACGAACGCCAGGCTGACCGGTGCCGGGTGCGACCTCGTCCTCGAGGCGGCGCCCGGGCATGTGGAGACCGTGCGACGCCTGGTCGTCGACGCACTGACGGCAGCGCAGGTGCGCCAGCTGGAACGCATCGGCGACGCGATGCTGAGCAGGCTGGACCCCGAGGGCAGGGTGAGGTCACTGCTGGACGCTCACTGACCACAATCGGGTCGTCTCTCATGTGCCAACTGCCGGCGCCCCGTCCTCTCCCTTCACCTCGCGTCACGGCGGGATCGCGGTTCCTTGGGCAGAGTTTGGGCTTTGGGCAGCTCTCTGGCGCGTCCGGCGTAGGCCCGTTGGCGCCGGTGGTCGTCCGGAGTCCGTGGTGAACCGCCCCGGGTTCAGTGGAGGGTCAGTTCTCCCGGCAGCGGGTGCTGTCGGGGGTTGATCTGACGGTAGTAGTCGGTCTCGAACTCGGCTGGTGGGACGTAGTTGAGGGCGGAGTGGAGCAGGTCGTTGTTGAACCAGTGGACCCAGGACAGGGTTGCCAGTTCGAGGTCGTCGACGGTGCGGAAGGGCCCGTCAGGGCGGACGCATTCGGCCTTGTACAGGCCGATCACGGACTCGGCCAAGGCGTTGTCGTAGGAGTCGCCGACGGTCCCGATCGATGCCAGCGCCCCGACTTCGGTGAGCCGGTCGGCGTACCGGATCGCGGTGTACTGACCGGGTTCAACCAGTCGTTGCAACACCGGCTTGTTGGAGCAAGAGTAGATGCTCGTTGAATGCCTCGGCCGGGGTCTTCCATCCGAGGGTCTTGCGCGGTCTGGTGTTGAGCGCGTGAGCGACGGCTTCGATCTCCTCGGCGGACCAGCGCGACAGGTCGGTGCCCTTGGGGAAGTACTGGCGTAGCAGCCCGTTGGTGTTCTCGTTCGTGCCGCGCTGCCACGGCGACTGTGGATCGGCGAAGAAGACCGGGATTCCGGTCTCGATCCTGAACTGGGCGTGGGCCGACATCTCCTTGCCGCGGTCCCACGTCAGCGATCGCGCTAACTGCTCCGGCAGCGTCGACATGGTGTCCGCGAGGGCGTTCTTCATGGTGATTGCGCCATAGCCGGCCAGGGCGGGGCCGTTCTTCACGGCTCCCTTGTGTCGCCAGCCTTCCTCGCGCGGCAGGTGCACGAGCATGGTGAACCTCGTTGTGCGCTCCACGACGGTGCCGATCGCCGAGCGCTCCAGGCCGATGAGCAGGTCACCTTCCCAGTGGCCGGGAACGGCGCGGTCCTCGGCTTCGGCGGGCCGCTCGCTGATCAAGGCTTCGGGCGTGACGTGTGCCCACGTCTTGCGCCGTGAACGCGCTCGGGGTGCTCTCAGAGCGCGGCCGGTGCGCAGGCACAGGATCAGCTCGCGCTTCAGTGCGCCGCGCCCCTGGATGTAGAGCGCTTGGTAGATCGCCTCGTGGCTGATGCGCATGGATTCATCATCGGGGAAGTCGATCTTCAGCCGGTTCGCGATCTGCTCGGGACTCCATGCCTGCACCCAGGCACGGTCACCGCGACGTGGCTTGTTCCGGCCGGTCCACGGGCCCGTAGCCGGCCCGGCGATCGGTGTCCCGTCGGGCCTGCGGACTTGTCCGGACAGCCGTTCCTGGACATAGGCCTGCAGCCGCGGGTTGGCGACCAGCTTGGCGGTCTTCGGGCGACGCGCAACCAGCTCGGCCTTCCACTGCGCGACCGACGCACGGTAGTCGAGCTTCCCGCCCCTGGTGGCGGCATTGCGGCGCAGCTCCCGGGAGATCGTCGAGGGATCGCGGCCCAGTTCGCGAGCGATCTCGCGAACGCCGGCGCCGCTGGCCTTGAGCAACGCGATCTCCTCGCGCTCACGAAACGACAGGTACCGGCCGG